>NZ_JBHILZ010000020.1:0-22166 GCF_042193725.1 Bartonella sp. OT172YNZD
GGCAAATCTACTGGTTTGAGAATGAAAATCAAACGCATCCACCGTGATGAGAAACACATTGAAGAGATCAATAAAGCGGTCGAAATCTTTTTAGGGGAAATAGAAGAAGAGATGCAAAAGATTTTGGCAAAAGCTGCTTAAACCTATGGGAGTGCTCTCTCCTCCCAGCACCCCCACCCATTATAATTATTCTCAACACGTCGATAATAAGGAAAATTTTAAATGAACGAAGAAAAATTAACTGCCTCAATAGAAAAAATAAGCTTATTCGAACAAGCTTTACTGTCGATGCGTTTGCAACGGCTTGTTAATATACAAGATCTCTCAATTTATCTCGGAATGTCAATGACATACATTAGAGAGCTTGTAAAAATCGGAGCTTTTCCTAAGCCTATACAAGAAGAACGATACTTAAAATGGGATCTTGTTGAAATTGATCGTTATATTGAAGCCAAAAAAACTGAAAGAGATTCAGTAGAATTATCTTGAAGAGGTCCCAAATTACGAACTATTCATAGAGAAGATTAACAGAAATGACAGAAAATTATTGATAATAGTTTGATCATGAATAATTTAGTGACAATCGATAATGATGGTATTACCGTCACGACCTCTTTAAAAATTGCAGAGGTTGGATTTGAAATTTCACCTTTTTGAAAAAAAAGGGCTTTGTCGGGTGTAGCTATGCCATACAATACCCGTTTGGGAAAAGCATAGCGATGGACTATCGACCGTGTTTGTTAACACCTAAAAAAGGAGGAGATCAAAGTGCTGAAAAGAATCTCAAAAGCAGAAATGATTCGCATTTCAGCATCATCGCGGTGCCGTCTGATAGCGTTATAATGGAGTTGTGAAAGGTGGTTTAGAAGGTGGTTTAATTTTTGTTGATTTTTAATAACCTATTGGAAAGTAAGGGGAAATTCAAATATTGTGGTGCGGACGGCGGGACTTGAACCCGCAAGGTCTCTGACCGGCAGATTTTAAGTCTGCTATGTTTACCGTTTTCATCACGTCCGCGATGAGGGTTCTCTCATAAGCTATATCTTTTATTGAATCAAGAATTAATGACAAAAGAAACATTTTTCATTTTTTTAGTGAAATTTTGACTGACAATAGTTTTCTTTATCGCTAGAAAAAGCTTTTATAATGTAAATAAAGCATGAAATGATTAATGTTATGAGTCAATTTATTCAAGACGTCACAAAAGCTATGGTGGGATTGCATCACGTGTTTGCTGAAACACCACTTCAGAGAAATGATTTTCTTAGTCAAAAGTATGATGCAGAAATTTATTTAAAGCGTGAAGATTTAACACCGGTGCGGTCTTATAAGATTCGTGGTGCTTTCAATTTTGTTTCAGAAATGCTTAGCAGTATATCACCAGATTCTGCATTTGTTTGCGCTTCAGCGGGGAATCACGCGCAAGGGGTTTCTTTT
Source organism: Bartonella sp. OT172YNZD (assembly GCF_042193725.1). Lineage (NCBI taxonomy): Bacteria > Pseudomonadati > Pseudomonadota > Alphaproteobacteria > Hyphomicrobiales > Bartonellaceae > Bartonella > Bartonella sp. OT172YNZD. The sequence goes on from NZ_JBHILZ010000020.1 coordinate 1,438, forward strand.
GTTTGTCGTTATTTTAAACGTAAAGGCGTGATTTTTATGCCTATGACAACGCCACAACAAAAAATTGAGAAAACACGTATTTTTGGTAAAGAATTCATTGATATTCGTTTGATTGGTGAAACATTTGATCAATGTTATGAAGCTGCGCAATCCTTTGTCGTGAAGAGTGGTGGTGTAATGGCTCCACCTTTCGATGATATTCGCATTATTACGGGGCAGGCAACAGTGCTCTGTGAAGCTGCTTTACAATGGAAAAAACTCAATGGAGAAAGTGAGCCAGATTTAATGATTGTGCCGGTAGGAGGGGGGGGGTTGGCAAGTGGGGTGAGCAAGTTTTTACATGAATATGGTTGGAAAACAAAACTTCGTTTTGTTGAGCCGCAAAGAGCTGCAAGTTTGCTTGCTTGTTTGGAGAGTGGAAAACGCGTCAAGCTTAAAAGTATTGACACTTTTGTAGATGGTGCTGCTGTGGCTGAAATTGGTGCACTAAACTATACAATTCTAAAGCAATTTTCTCCTGATTCTGTCATTACGGTTCCTGAAAATCGCGTTTGTTCTACGATGGTTGAAATGCTTAATGTTGAAGGTGTGGTCCTTGAACCGGCTGGTGCTTTATCGATTGATGCGCTTAACAGTATTCCTCCTCAAGAGTTAAAGGGAAAAAAAATTCTTCTCGTTATTTCAGGAGGTAATTTTGATTTTGAGCGTTTGCCAGAAATTAAAGAGCGTTCTTTACGTTTCCAAGGGTTGAGAAAATATTTTATTTTTAGTTTTCCGCAACATCCTGGTGCATTGCGTCATTTTCTTTCTACATTATCACCAAATGATGATATCGTACGTTTTGAATATCTTAAAAAATCAGCGAGAAACTTTGGTTCTGTATTGGTTGCGATTGAAACAAAAAAATACGGTAATTTTTGTCTTTTAGAGGAAAAATTTCAAGCGTTAGGTTGGCGTTATCGTGATATTACTGATGATCAAACGTTATTTGATTTCGTTATTTGAGAAACTGAAATTTTACTAAAAAAGAAGTATAATGATGAAACCTATTTTTTATTTGGTACTGAGTCTATTTTTCTTTTTGATTGTTAATCAACATAGTTTGGCATCTCAGCCAACAATAATACAAAAAGCTGAACTTTCAAGAGTCGTTGTTGATGTCAATAATGCTATAAAAAATAGGGATTTTACGCCTATTTCTCGTTATATGCCTGAGCGGCTTTATAAAGAGATGGCTCATCGATTGAATACAACAGAGAGTGCTTTACGTAGTGATTTTCTTCAACAGTTGCATAGGAAATTTGAGGATTTGCCTTCTGGTGCTTATTATTTAGATAAAGAAAATATAGAGTATTTACAAACTAATAACGGTACTTTGTATGCTTTAATTCCAACATTTCTTGAGATGAAGGATTGCATCATTCGATATAAAACTTTGGCGATTTTTGATAAAACCCAATGGTATTTAATTTATGGTGGTCAAAAAACTTTACAAAATCCAGTTTTTCTAGAGATTTATCCTGATTTTATCAAGGTACATTTACCGACGGACACAATCATCAAAAAGTAAACGATCTAAATATTGTTTTTTATTCGTGATAAATGTATCTTTTAAAGTTCTTGATTTTTTATCATAATCCAAGGATAATGGGGATAAAGGCATTTAGGCTGGTTTGTTGGCTTTTTGTACAGTGAAGTTTATACGCCTTTATCTTGATTTCAAGATGCTCATGAGTTGCGCAAGCCGCTTTTTAAGCGTTGCTTCATTTAAAATGTCAGGGATTTCTCTTGCGCGGATTCTTGAGTGGAGAGTGCAGCTGGTTACTTGTTTTGAGTTCTTAAGCTGAGGAAAGATTTTATTTTGCCTATAAAAGAAGAAAATGTTTTTACAAAGTTAGGTTTGCCTACTCTTTTGATTAAAAATCTACTCATTGCTGGGATGAGTAAACCTAAGCCTATACAAGAACAAGCTATTCCAATGATGTTGAAAGGACACGATATTTTAGGTATTGCTCAGACAGGTTCTGGAAAAACCTTGGCATTTGGTTTACCTATTTTAAGTCAGATTTTGGCTTTTGGTGATAAACGCTGTCCTAAAACTGCACGCGCTTTGATTTTAGCTCCCACGCGTGAACTTGCTGTTCAGATTGATGAAACGATTCGCACTGCGGCGAAAGGTGCACATCTTTCAACATGTCTTATTTTTGGAGGCGTATCACGTTTAAAACAAATTAAACGTATGGAAGCAGGTGTGGATGTTTTGATAGCGACTCCAGGGCGTTTGAGAGATCTTGTTCGTGAAAAGTGTGTTGATCTTTCCCAATCTCGTTTTTTGATTTTGGATGAAGCAGATCGTATGTTGGATATGGGGTTTATTCATGATGTTAAGCAAATTGCAAAGCTTTTGCATCAAGAGCGTCAGACGGCACTCTTTTCTGCAACAATGCCAAGGGAAATTGCTGTGCTTGCAAAATGTTTACTCAATGATCCGGTTAAAATTGAAGTTGTTCCTCAAGGTACTACGGCTGAAGAGATTACGCAGAAATTATATTGTGTTCCTACGAATGAAAAAAAGAATGTTTTAAGTAAACTTTTGACAAATCCAGCTTTTGATTCGGTTATTGTTTTTACCCGAACTAAACATGGGGCTGATTCTGTCACACGTAGTTTAGTAAAGATAGGATATTTAGTCGCAACAATTCATGGGAATAAATCACAAGGCGCTCGTCAGTCTGCTTTAAAAGCTTTTCGTGAAAGATCTGTGCAGATCCTTGTGGCAACAGATATTGCTGCACGCGGTATTGATATACCAAGGGTAAGCCACGTTATTAATTATGACTTACCAGATGAGGCTGAAAGTTATGTACATCGTATTGGTCGTACAGGACGTAATGGTGCATCTGGTGAAGCACTTACGCTTTTTGATGAGAAGATAGAAAGGGAAAGGTTGCGTGCTGTCGAGCGTTTGATTCGTATGAAATTGGTGCCTGAGTCTGTTCCAGAACAATTTGCAGCGTTTCCAGAAAAGCCAATTGTGCCAGAAAGTAGAGAAAAAGAAAACGATAAGGAACGCCGTTTTAAAAAATATAAACGTCAAAAACAGTTTTTAGGTCGAAAAGATGATGCTGCACAGTTGCAGCGGAAAAATTCTTCATCTCCAAATGAGAGGCATAAAAAAGGAAAAGCGGTGGCAAAGCGTGCAAAGTCTTTTCGTTTTCGAAAATCAGTTAAGAAGGCTGCTTAGATAAAATCTTGAAAAAAGATTATGTCCTGGAGATGTTTTACTTTTGTTGATTTATTCTCAATTGAAAAGAGGTATAAAATACTCTTGCCAAAATAAAAAGGTCCTTCAGAGGTTTTCATTTGTTAGAAATAAAAACTTCTAAATGTTATTTATTTAAAAATCTTTTAAAAAAATCATCATTGTAGAGGCGATTATTTATTTTCTTTATTCCTATTTTTTTAAATGGGAATAAAGATAGATTTTATTTATATAAAGTTATTTTTATAAAAGATGTGTTTTATCTTTAATGATAATTTTTAATTTTAAAAAGTGATGTCTAATAATAACTCATTATTTTATATATTGAATAATTTATTATATCGTAGAATTTTTTTCATTTTGAAGCTATTTATGTGGATCAATCAAAAGTATTCACTTGCACGTTATATGTGAAATTATCATATAGATAAACATTTGAGAAATAAATAAAATGATTCTTATAAACTCTTTCAAAGGCAAAGGGGGTATTGCTAAGATTGAGAGTCGGAAAATAGTATGATGGTATGGCTTTTATTATAAATAAAGATGAGGCTGATCAATCGATTTTATTTTATACCATTTACGGGAGTCACTGTGAAAGGGGCTTGGGGGGTGATTTAAGAGATATCTCTTTAAAAAAGTGTGTGACTGCATAATACAATAGCGAGAATGTCATGATTTCTGAAGGTTTTCTCAGAATTCTTAACAATTTGGTTCGTTATCTTGGTTTTGTACTGTAAAACACTATTATTTTGGGGGATATAAAGCCTATAAGACTTTTTATGTATTAAATGTTTTATGACAGTGTCATGAATATCCAAGGCAAGGTTGTTTGTAAAGCGTTGAAGTGGTTAGCAGGGAAAACAACCTGTTAGATAAGACGCTGGAGTGTTTACAGACTTGTTTGATGTTTTTTGCTTTTAGGATGCGAAGGAGGTTATATGGGGTGTATGGAGATAATATATGCCTTGATTGTTGTTTCTTCCATTTTTCAAAATGATTATTTCATGAGCAGGTTTTAAATTTAAGTACTTTATGGAGTACAAATCATTTTTTCTTTGGAAAAAAATTATATAAGATCTTTTTCATTGTTGATGGAGCTTAATAATTCTCTCTGCTGAAAAAAACCGTAATTTATAATGTGCAAATAATCATAGTACTCTCTGATAGAGACGCGGTAGTTTGAAAAAAGTAATCTTATCGTGCTATTTCAAAATGAATCAATTGTTTTTTGCGTTCATTGAAAAAAATACATTCCGTAGAATATTGTGTTTCTATTTTATTGCAAAAATCCTATTTCCTCACTTTTATTAACGAATCCCCCATATCTAAAAACTTGAGAAAAAACAATAAGCTACGTAGAATAAAAAAAAGTGGCTCCCCGGGCCGGATTCGAACCAGCGACCAACCGGTTAACAGCCGGTTGCTCTACCGCTGAGCTACCGGGGAATGGCGCCCAATTATTTAGTTGAAAAGGCTATAGCAAAGCAATACTGATTTGCAAAGGATAAAATTACTTTTTTTAAAAAAATATGATAAATTGTGTAATAAGAGAAAAAAAGGCGAGAGAAGATTTCTACACCTTGACGGATGCATTGCCTTCCCTTATTGAAACCTTTATGTTTGTTGATGAGGCCTCGTGGCGGAATGGTTACGCAGAGGACTGCAAATCCTTGTATCCCGGTTCGATTCCGGGCGAGGCCTCCAGCCGATTTTAAATGAAACGGCTTTTAGGGGAGATGAGGTATAGGAAGATAGATTATTTCCCTCGATAGTTGTGAAGACATTTTTTATGTAGAGATCATACAGTTAAAATCTAATTATTGACTGTAGCGTCCTTTTTCGTAACGCCCATAGTTTAAAAGATCTTCATCTCTCATTGTCGCTGTTTTGTTTGTTTTTGTAGGTTAGGAGAAAATATTCGTTATGGTTGCAGATTTTGCTGAGCTTCGTCGCAAAATGGTTGACAATCAAATTCGTACAGTCGATGTAACGGATTTATCAGTTCTTGAAGCGTTTTTAACGGTATCTCGTGAAGATTTTGTATCGGAAGATGTGAAAATATTGAGTTATCTTGATACCGATATTGTTTTATATCCAGTGCAAGATGGGGTTCCTGCACGCTATTTGATGAAACCTGCATCTCTAGCGAAATTACTACAGCTTGCCGCTGTAAAATCATCAGATGTTGTTTTAGATATTGGTGCAAATAGTGGTTATTGTGCAGCGTTGCTTGCAAAACTTGCAGGGTCTGTGATTGCGTTGGAAAGTAATAAATCTCTTTTTGAACGTGCTCTTGAAGCTTTAGAACGTAATCAATGTGATAATGTGGTTGTCATTCATGGTCCATTAGAGCAAGGATATGCCGTTGAGGGACCTTATGATGTGATTTTCATTGAGGGATCTGTTGATTTTATTCCACAAGATATTTTTGATCAAATGAAAGATTGTGGACGTCTTGTTGTGGTTGAAGGGTATGGAAATGCTGCTGTTGCACAAATCTATATAAAAGAAGATGGAATCATTTCGGCACGTCGTGCTTTTAACCTCGCTGTAAAGCCTCTTCCTTGTTTTTTAAAAACACCTAGTTTTGTATTTTAGTGCTTGTTTGTTTTGTGAATAAAAGATAGTTTTGTAATTTATTTGGGGTTTGTTATTGTGTGTATTGTGTTTAGAATAAACAAGAAGTTTCAGGCGTGTTTATTACTGGTGTTGAGTATTTTACTATCAGAGACTGTTTGTGCTGAAACATTGATGGAAGCTTTTTCTAAGGCTTATAAACATAATGCTAAGTTGAATAGTGAACGTGCAGCTGTGCGTATATCCAGTGATGATGTTGTCATTGCGCGATCAGGGTTATTGCCACAAGTTGAGGGGGTTGGGAACTATGGGCGGAATAAGTCTTTTACAAGTCCTTATATCACTTCTGGATCTATAGGTGTGAGATTAAATCAAAGGTTATTTGATGGTTTTATCACGCAAAATATCTTTTCTTCAGCTCAAGTTAAGTTGCAGGCTCAGCGTGAATATCTTCGTAATGTTGAACAAAATACGTTTCTAGAGACAGTGACCGCTTATGCTAATGTCTATCACGCACGTCGTGTTGCCGATCTTCGGAGAGAAAATTTGGCAGCTCTTGAAGAACAAGTTCGTTCTAATAAAGCAAAATTTGATGTGGGTGAAGGAGGGCATGTTGATCTTGCTCAAGCTCAAGCTGCACGTTCCGTGGCGGTTTCAGAGCTGAGTCTTGCTCGTGCTGATGTAAAAACAGCAGAGGCAGTGTATCGACAAGTTATTGGTTCTGATCCTGAAAAGTTAAAACGCCCTCCCGTAGCCAAAGATTTTCCCATCAACCTTGATATGGCTTACCGAATGAGTGTTGTGATGCATCCAGCAATTCTTTATGCTAAATATTTAGTCGATGCGAGTGTTTACAATGTAAAGGCGAAAGAAGGGGCATTGCTCCCTAAAGTTGATTTTTCTGCAACAGCATCTTATAATCGAATTTACAGCGGTGCTGGAGAGGATGGAGTTTCTAAATCAATAGGATTGTCAGTAAGTGTCCCAATCTTTGAAGGAGGGCGTACGTCTGCGCAAATTCGCCAATCAAGGGAACAGCTTGGACAGGCGCATCTTCAACTCGATTTGGCGCATAGTAATACGAGGCAAGCACTTACTTCTGCGTGGTTTCAGTTGGAGGGCGCACGCTCATCTGTTATTGCTTACCGTGAAAGTGTTCGTGCTGCTGAAATTGCTCTGAAAGGTCGTGTTCAAGAAAATCGCGTAGGGCAAGCAACGACGCTGGATGTTTTAAATTCTCGTACTCAATTGATTAACGCTCAGATTGCGCTTGCAATGGCGGAGCGTAATGCTGTTGTGGCGAGCTATAGTGTTCAATCTTCTATTGGTAAATTGACTGCAAGTTATTTAGGTTTAAAAACAATTAAATATATCCGATAATGCGTAAAAGTATCTCTTTAATCTTAAAATTATTTTAGTTTTTAAAAGATTAGTAAATCAATAGTTGAATATGTTTAAAAATAGAGCGGTGAGATGTTATTTTTATAAGTGTAGAAAATTGTGTGTAGCGCCCTCTTTATGACAAGCATATTTGAAAATATCGCGGGTGGTATGTTGATCTTATGATTCTTTTGCATACACTGAAAATATGATTCTATTTGTTGTTGCGTCTTTGAAAGGTTGTAAAGTATGGTACAGAGTTCAAGCGTGTTACGTGAGCCAAGTATGGATGAAATTTTAACATCTATTCGTGAAATAATCGAAGAAAATGCGGTTCAATCTGATCACTTTTTAAATGAAGATGTTGCAGTGAATGCTTCGGAAGGTCGTTCAGAAGTTGCATCAGAGGGTATTGATGATACAACCTTATCGGTTGATGATGCTATGAAAGCTTTAGCTGATCGTATTGGTCTTTCTTCTGAAAATCAAGGAGGGAAGGTAACGCAAGAGAAAGGGGATATAGAGGCAGAAAATAATACAGTTGGTATGGATATGCAAAAGATGAAGCTTTCTTCTGGAGAACGGAATTCTGTTTATAAAGCAGAAGAATATGAAGATGAGATAAGGAAATCACAGTCAGAAGCTGGAGGAGATGGTCATGTGGAATTGTCTGCATATTGTATTTCTTCTGCAGAAAAGATTGCAAAGGATGTGTTGCGTCCGGCTATAGCAGAATGGTTACAGTCTAAATTGCCTATTTTGCTGGAAGATATTTTGCGTGAAGAGATTGTGAAAGCGATTAAAAAATCATCTTAATTATTTTTTTACATTATTTTTATGTTTTTCATTTTGTGAGAATTTTGTTTGCGATTTTGCGAGCTCTCTAGTGAATCGCTGAGATTTACTGGATTATGATCAGGGTTTGATCATATATTGTGTTTTTCAGCGGCGTTATGGATGGATAGAATGTTAGAAAAAAACTATGATGCTGCCTCTATAGAGCAACGGGTTGCAAAGAGATGGGAGACTCGGGGGGCTTTTAAAGCGGGAGCTGGTTCTAAAAGCGGTGCAGAACCTTTTTGCGTTATGCTTCCACCTCCTAATGTTACGGGCTCACTTCATATGGGGCATGCGCTCAATACGACAATTCAAGATATAATAGTTAGATTTCAGCGGATGCGTGGCAGAAATGTGTTGTGGCAGCCTGGTATGGATCATGCTGGGATTGCTACACAAATGGTTGTAGAGCGTCAACTTTCAGAATGCCAAGAGCCAACGCGTCAAGAAATGGGGAGAGAAAAGTTTATTGAGCGTATTTGGGAATGGCGTTATGAAACTGGAGGCGTTATTGCAAACCAGTTGCGTCGCCTTGGGGTTTCATGTGATTGGTCGCGTGAGCGGTTTACAATGGATGAGGGGTTGTCGCAGGCAGTTCGCGAAGTCTTTGTCACGCTTTATAAGCAAGGGTTGATATATAGGGATAAGCGCCTTGTCAATTGGGATCCTAAATTGTTGACAGCTATTTCGGATCTTGAAGTTGAGCAAAAAGAAGTTCAAGGACATTTGTGGCACTTTAGATATCCACTTGAGGGTAAAATTTTTGATCCAAATGATGCGACAACTTTTATAACAGTGGCGACAACACGGCCAGAAACAATGCTTGGTGATACAGGAATTGCTGTTCATCTTGAAGATGAGCGTTATAAAAATCTTATCGGCAAAAATGCTCTTTTGCCGCTTGTTGGTCGTAGGTTATTAATTGTTGGTGATACGCATGCTGATCCTGAAGCTGGAAGTGGTGCTGTCAAAATCACACCAGCTCATGATTTTAATGATTTTGAAGTAGGACAGCGTAATCATTTACGCTTGATCAGTATTTTTACCCAAAAAGCCGAGATTTTTCTCCGTGAAAATGAAGCCTTTTTTGAGGGTTTGATTTTATCAGATGAATTAAAAATGTTAGTAGAAAATCTCGATAAATCTGATCGTTTTGTTGCGCGCCAGAAGATTGTTACTTTGATGGAAGAACAGGGATATTTAGCCTCTGTGGATGATCATATCCATATGGTTCCTCATGGAGATCGCAGTGGTGTCCCTATTGAGCCTTTTTTGACAGATCAATGGTATGTTCGTGCTGCTGAATTAGCAAAGCCAGCGATAGAGGCTGTTCAACAAGGAAAAACACAGTTCGTTCCTGATAACTGGAAAAAGACTTACTTCAATTGGATGGAAAATATTCAACCTTGGTGCATTTCTCGCCAATTATGGTGGGGACATCAGATTCCTGCTTGGTATGGTCCTGATGGAACGGTTTTTGTTGAAAAAAGTGAAAAAGAGGCTTTAGATTCAGCTTTTGCTCATTATGGTGAGGTTGTTGAATTAATCCGTGATCCGGATGTTTTAGATACTTGGTTTTCATCAGCTCTTTGGCCTTTTTCAACATTAGGATGGCCAAATAAAACGACTGAATTATCTACTTTTTATCCAACATCTTTATCCGTGACAGGATTTGATATTATTTTTTTCTGGGTTGCTCGTATGATGATGATGGGACTTCACTTTATGGGTGACGTTCCTTTCCCAACGGTTTATGTGCACGCTCTTGTTCGGGATCAAAAGGGTGCAAAGATGTCAAAATCAAAGGGAAATATTATTGATCCTTTAGAGCTTATTGATCAATATAGTGCTGATGCACTTCGGTTTACTTTAGCTATTATGGCAGCACAAGGTCGTGATGTAAAACTTGACGCTTCTCGTATTGCTGGTTATCGTAATTTTGCTACGAAATTGTGGAATGCTACCCGATTTGCACAAATGAATGGTGTGAAGCATGATCCAACTTTTAAGCCAGAACAAGCAAAACTGGCGCTTAATCGTTGGATTTTAACCGAGTTATCTAAAACGATTTCAGCAGTGACGACTGGTATTGAACACTATAAATTTAATGAATCAGCTGCCACACTTTACCGCTTTATTTGGAATACATTATGTGATTGGTATTTGGAGCTTCTCAAACCTATTTTTCAGGGGGAAAATGAAGATGTTAAAAATGAGGCTCAAGCTTGTACTGCTTGGGTTTTAGATGAAGTTTATAAACTTCTTCATCCTTTTATGCCTCATATGACGGAAGAGTTGTGGTCTCTTACAGAAACGCAAGCCATCAAGCGTGAGGATATGCTCGCATTGACAAAATGGCCAGAGGAAACATTGATAGATGAAGAAGCTGCTGATGATATTAATTGGCTTATTGATGTCGTTACAGGGATTCGGTCTGTACGTTTTGAAATGAATATTCCAGTGGCTACACAAGCACCTCTTGTTGTTGTCGAAGGAGGGGAAGTAACGCGAGAGCGTGTGAAGCGTTATGATGCACTTCTTAAAAAATTAGCGCGTATTGAAGTTATTGATTTCTCTGATAAAGTTCCGGAAGTATCGGCACAAATGATTTTGGGAGAGGCTGTTTTTTGTTTACCATTAGGACAGTTGATTGATTTGGAGGCTGAACGCGTTCGTTTGAGGAAGGATGTCAGTAAAATTGAACAAGATATTGAAAAAATATCGCTTAAATTAAACAACCCCAAATTTATAGCAAATGCAAAAACAGAAATTGTTGAGCGTGAACGGAACAGGGTTGTAGAACTGCGTGCAGCGCAGAAGAAGATATTTGTTGCTTTAGAACGGTTGGATTGATTTCAACTTTTTATTTTTTGATGGATGATTTCATACCATTAGGGCTGGTATAGATCTTCTTTAAAGGGAATTTTTTCTTTTATTAGTTTTTCATGAACGATCATAAAATCTCTACTGAAATCCATTGTTTTATGTTTATCATTAAAGAAACATCTTTTAAGGCATCCAAACCTATTTGACGACGGAGATCATGAATGGTACAAATACATTCATTGAGCTTCCCTTCTTTATGCTTGTGAAGTAACAAGCGGCAGGGTGCCATTCTGACCAATCCGGACAGCCCTTGGCACTTAAGACTGTTCATAAGAGGCATTTTTATTTCTTTCTTAAACAGAATTTTTATCCACATAGCTCTCTCTGCTTGTACTGTGCAAGCAGATGGTTTTGATTCATTCAATCTGGAACAGGTTTGGAATGAGAGAATCTTACGATATTCGAGGGACTCATTTAATATGCAAAAAAGGAAAATTATCATTATAAATCAATATTTTGACTTATTGCTGTAAAACATCATTATTTAGAGTAGCAATATAAGGCATGTAAAATTACACATGTGGTATTTTTGTTGTATGTAGAGGTGAGTATTCTGAGGTAGGGCTTGTGTGTAAAGTATGAAGTAACTCCATGTGAAGTGATGTTAGGTGGAATCCGTTAAACAAAAAGCTGTATTGTTTATAGATTGACGGTAGAAAAAATTTCATCTTTAAAGTGGTAAGGCAGTCGTGAAGTTATAAGTTAACTATCATCATTATATTTATCTATCTTTCGTATTGTTTTTATACTTAAACGCTTACCATTCATCATGTATTCTTTTCGTTCTCAAGTTGCTGTTTAATGCACGTTATTTTATTGAACGATTTTTACTCATACGTATAAAATTTTAAGATCAATAAATCCTAGAGTGTTAAAGGAGGTGTTACAAAATATAGAATGATGATTTATATTTAAAAATCAATTTTTTGTATATAAAAATGGATATTTAATTTTATCGAATATTTTGGATGGTTTTTATTTATTTGTCTTTTTTTTTTTTAATTTTTACTTTAAAATCACGTATGCTTCTTACTAAGAAAAAGAGTTTAAATATCTACAAAGAAATTTGTAACAGATATAATCATTAAAATTGAGATAGGGGGGAAATGGTTAATAGATTTCAGATATGGAAAAAAGCCACGATTGTTGTGATTTTAGGGGGGGTTTTTTCGACTGTTTATGCAATAGATATCAATAGGTTGCAAGAAGCGAATGATGGTTCGTTTTATTTTTTAAAACGTGGCATGTCTGCTTATAAAAATGGGCATATAAATCAGGCTATTGCAGCATTATGTTGTGCGGCTAAGAGAGGCCATATTGGTGCGAATTGGAAACTTGGCTCTATCTATGCAAACGGTGATGGTGTCCCTAAAAATGATTATAAGGCATATCATTTTTTTGCATATATTGTTGAAAAAGGTGCGGATCTTGGTTCAGAGGATGAAAGTTATGTTTCTGACGCATTGGTTAAATTTGCGGGATATATAAAAAAAGGTATTCCTCAATCACCTGTGAAACCTAATCCTTCTTATGCTGCTCATCTTTATATGCAGGCTGCGGTAAACTATGGAAATCCTAAAGCTCAGTATCATTTAGGAAAAATATTTTTAAAGGGAGAGGGAAGGGAGAAGAATCTTATACAAGCAGCACGATGGTTTCAACTTTCAGCAAAAAAAGGAAATCCTTCCGCTCAAGCCATGCTTGGAAATATACTGCTTCAAGAAGGAAAAATTGTCCGTGGGGCGGCAATGTTAACTGCTGCTTATGAAAAAGCTAACGTAAAAGACAGAAATTGGATTAGACCTTTGCAAGAACAGGCTTTTGCTCTTTGTAATGAATTTGAGAGACGTACAGCAATTTCACTGGTTGCTGATATTTTAAAAAATAACAGTTTTTAAACATCTGATTGTAATATTTTACATTCTCTCATCCATTATAAACTCTATTGTCTTGTGTCTAAGTTTACAGTAGAGATAGCTTTTTGTGATAATATAACGGTTAATGACTTAGGATTTTAGACAAAAATTCTTGCGTTCTCGGTGTTCTTGCTTGCGGATCAGAAAAGAACTCTTTAGATGAACAGTCTTCAAGAATTGTTCCTTGATCTATGAAAATAACACGCTCTGAGACTTTTTGTGCAAATCCCATTTCATGAGTTACACAAATCATCGTCATACCTTCTTCTGCTAAGCTAATCATGACATCGAGTACTTCACCTACCATTTCAGGATCTAGAGCAGATGTTGGTTCATCAAAAAGCATGACAAGTGGATCCATAGTTAAGGCACGTGCAATAGCAACACGTTGTTGTTGCCCTCCAGAAAGTTGACCAGGATATTTATCTTTGTGTTCAATTAGCCCAACGCGTTCAAGATACAACAATCCACGTTCAAGTGCTTCTTTTTTGCTTCGTTTTAGGACTTTTATTTGTGCAATTGTCAAATTTTCTGTGACAGATAAATGGGGAAAAAGCTCAAAATGTTGAAATACCATTCCCACCTGACTTCGCAATTTAGGCAGATTCGTTTGTTTTGAATGAACTGGTATTCCATTAATCCAAATTTCACCTTTTTGAAAAGGGACGAGAGCGTTAATAGTTTTAATGAGTGTTGACTTTCCTGATCCTGATGGACCACAAACGACAACCACTTCTCCTTTATTAATGTTGGTTGTACAGTTTTTAAGGACTTTAATTTCGCCATACCAGTTGGAAACATTTTTTATTTCGATCATATGAGTAGACATTTTTTTTCCTATTAGCGAATAATGGATACTTTTTTTTGTAAATACAAAACTATTTGTGACAGTGTAAAACAGATAACAAAATAGAAAATAGCTGCTAAGATATAAGATTCTTGCTTTACACCAAAATTATTAGCAGCAATATCAAAACCATTTAGAAGACTGTTACCACTGATGGCATAAACAAGGGTTGTATCCTGAAAAAGGATAATAACTTGTGTTAAAAAGACTGGAAGCATATCTCTAAAGGCTTGAGGAAGAATGACAATATACATACTTTGCCAATATGTCATTCCAAGAGCTTGCCCTGCATATTTTTGTCCTTGCGAAACTGAATTTATGCCAGCACGCATAATTTCTGCAAAATAAGCCGTTTCAAATGCGGTAAAGGTAATGAGTGCTGATTTATTTGCACCGATGGATGTACCGGTTAAAAAAGGCAAAAGCACGAAAAACCATAAGATAACCATTACAAGTGGTATTGAACGCATAGCGGTTATGTAAACGATTGCAAACCAAGACAGAAGTTTTATGGAAGAAAGGCGCATCATTGCTAAAAGGGTGCCGAAAACAAACCCCAATACCGTTGCAAAAAGAGTTAGAAAAACGCTAAAGAGTAAACCTGATAAAATGTAAGAACGAAATACATCAAAGGTAAAAAAGGAAAAATCAAAGTCGGAAAAATTGAAAGGAAAATAAAGTCCAAACTGAGAGCTTATGAAATTCATCATATTCAATTTCCCTTTGTTTGAAAATTAGGAATTTTGAGTATTTGTTCAATGACTGTCATCACAATGAATACGAATAAGGCTATTAGAATATAAAGAATCGTAACAAGCAGATAGTTTTCGTAAACATGGCTTACCTCTTCAATTGCTTGGTATTGAAATTGCATGAGCTCATTTATTGAAACGGCGAATGCTATAGACGAATTTTTTACAATCCCCATTGCCTCTGAAGTAAGAGGTGGCATAATTGTACGTATAGCACGTGGTAGTATAATATAGCGATAACTTTGATAAGTTGTAAACCCCATTGCCATAGCAGCATAGCGTTGTCCAGAAGGAATCGCTTCAATGCCTGAACGAACCTGTTCTGCAATGCGTGCAGATGTAAAGAATCCCAATGCGCATGTTATTAAGAGAATGGGGGAAAATTTCATTGCTGGTGGATAAATCTTAGGAACAACAAAATACCACAAAAATACTTGTACAAGGAGGGGAATATTACGCATAATTTCTACCCAAATAGCACCGATAGTACGAAATATATAATTGATTATCGATGTTTTGGGTAAAGTGCGCATTGTTCCTATAATAACACCACACAATACAGCTAAGATAAGTGAAGTGATAGACAATATAACCGTATTTTTTAAGCCATCGAGAAGTGTATCTAAATAGGTATGACTCATGCCGGAAGTTCCCAGACATCCTGTTACCAGTGTTTGAGTAAGGTCATCTCTACAAAGGAAAGAAAAGTCCATTATTGATATTCCCTCAAATTAGTCATTCACAAATAGGACAATAAACTAAGCGCATCTACATAGGCCAAATTTATTAAAAAGTGAATTAAAATATAAACCACACTCAATTTTTAAAGAGTGTGGTTCTTCTTTATTAAATTCTATAAATCTTTTTCTGTGTAGCTTTCTCGAGGCTTATTATTTGGGTGATCCCAAGCATATCTTGTTTGTTTTGACAAGGGAAGGTTCATAACAGTGTTAGCAGGTGGGATTGGTTTCATAAACCACTTATTATAAAGCTTTTCAAGTGATTCATCTTTAATCTGATGTACGATACTATCGTTGATTGTTTGTTCAAACTTTTTGTCATTTAATCTGAGCATACAGGCGATAGGCTCGACTGAAAGTACAGTATCAAGAATGACATAATCAGATGGATTCTTTGATTTAGCAATATGTCCAGCAAGAATTGAAGCGTCCATAACAAAAGCATCTGCCTTACCAGATTCTAATAATAAAAAACTATCTCCGTGATCTTTTCCTTTTAAAACTTTAAACTGAATGTTTTTTGCACGTTTGTTTTTACGAATAAGTTGAACAGATGTTGTACCGGTGGTCGTTGCAACTGTTTTTCCATTTAAATCGTCAAGAGATTTAATATTAGAGTTTTTCTTTACAGCAATCCGAACCTCTTCAATGTATGTCGTATAAGCAAATGCTGCTTCTTTACTGCGGGCAATATCATTTGTTGTTGATCCGCACTCAAAATCATAGGTTTTATTTTTTAAGAGAGGAATTCTATTTTGAGAAGTGATGGGAAGATAATGAATTTTAATTGGTTTACCAATTTTTTTTGAGATATCATTAATGATACGTTCTGCCATTTCTGTATGAAAACCTACATATTTATTATTACCAAGGGCGTAGGCTAAACCAGATGATTCACGGACACCTAAAGTAATTTCCCCTGTTCGTTTTATTTTTTCAAGAGTATCATGTTCAGCATGCGCGACACTTGTGAATCCAATGGCTGTTGCTGCAATAAACATTAACAATGATTTCTTCATTTATGTCCTCCATTCATTTATCTTTACTTTAGTTGTTTAAGATATACTGTTTACATGGTGTAGCATAGTTATTATTTTTGAGTAGAATTTTTTGTTGTTTCAAATGGGGGCTGTACTTTTTTAATTTATATTAAGGTGAATCCAAACAGGAACGTGGTCGGATGGTTTTTGATATCCCCTTACTTCTGTTTGACTATGAGCGCAAATAAGTTGATCAACAGCTTCTGGTGATAATAATAAATGATCAATACGAATCCCATTATTTTTAGGCCAAGCACCTGCCTGAAAATCCCAAAAACTGAAGGAGGGAGTATCGGTGACATTCCGGATAGCATCGTAAAGACCTAAATTAAGAATACGTTGAAACATTTTTCTTGTTTCTTGAAGAAATAAGGCATCTTGATACCATTCTTGAGGTTTTTTTGCATCTAATGGAGCGGGGATGACATTATAATCACCCGCTAGAATCAGAGGTTCTTCATACGCAAGCAACGATTTTGCATGTGTATATAATCTTTTCATCCATTCTATTTTATAGGAATATTTTTCACTCGTAATAGGATTCCCATTTGGCAAATAGAGAGATGCAACACGAATAACACCTTTGTTTGTTGAATAAACAGTTTCAATGTAACGTGTTTGCTCATCATTATCATTGCCTGGTAATCGACGGATCACTTCATCCGGTGTTTGTTTAGAGAGAATCGCAACACCATTAAAACTTTTTTGTCCGTGTGTTTCTATATGGTAACCTAAATTTTCAATTGCATCGCGTGGAAAATTTTCATCAATACTTTTAATTTCCTGTAAACAGACTATGTCGGGCTGGCTTTGTTGTAGCCATTGACATAACGTTTCATGTCGTGCTTTTATTCCGGCAATATTCCACGTTGCTATTTTCATGGCGCTTATCATTAGATATCAAGTATGCAATTCAATTCAATTTACTGCATTCATGTTTTATTAGAGTCACATCGTTGCCTCTTTTATTTATAGAGGATATTACTATGGTAAATTGATTTATCAAGAGTAGCGGTAAAAGCAAATTTAAAGTTTTAAAATTTAATTTATTTTCATTTTTAAAAACTTTCTGCTGTTTAGTTCTTGACGAATGTAAGTGTTCTCGCTATTAGAGATGGACATAACAGATGTGGATGTGATCAGGCGTTTTGGATATAAACCGGAAGATTATTCACAGGTGTTAAGAAGATTAAAAGCAAATACTAGTGCAAAAGGCTGTTGCCTTCTCTGCGTGTGGTCGGGTGAACTGTTTTTTTGCAGGTATGCCCGATTTTGTGTGTAGGTTTAGATATCTGTTCCGATTCTGTTGGAGTGGGTAGAAGTAGAAATAGAAAAGCCCGATTGGGTAAGACGAATGTAGATCGAAAAAAGGAAGGTTGCATGCCTACCGTAAACCAATTGATTCGTAAGCCACGTGTAGCGTCAGTTAAACGTAATAAGGTTCCTGCTCTGCAGTCGAATCCACAGAAGCGTGGTGTTTGTACACGTGTTTATACAACAACACCGAAGAAACCTAATTCTGCTCTTCGTAAAGTTGCTAAGATTCGTTTGACAAATGGATTTGAGGTGATTGGTTATATTCCTGGAGAGGGGCATAATCTTCAAGAGCACTCTGTTGTGATGATTCGTGGTGGTCGTGTGAAAGATTTGCCAGGAGTTCGTTATCACATTATTCGTGGTTTGCTTGATACACAGGGTGTTAAGAATCGTAAACAGCGTCGTTCAAAGTATGGCGCAAAGCGTCCAAAATAATATTGAGAGACAAAGCCAATGTCCCGTCGTCATAGAGCAGAAAAGCGTGAAATTAATCCAGATCCTAAGTTTGGTGATTTGGTTATTATGAAATTTATGAATGCCGTTATGTTTGATGGTAAAAAATCAGTTGCAGAGCGTATTGTTTATGGTGCGCTCGATTCTGTAGAAAAGAGAGTAAGAACGGATCCTGTGGCTCTATTTCATCGGGCCTTAGAGAATGTTGCTCCTCATATTGAGGTTCGCTCACGCCGTGTTGGTGGTGCTACTTATCAGGTTCCGATTGATGTTCGTCCTGATCGTCGTCAGGCCCTTGCTATTCGTTGGTTGATTGCTGCGGCACGTGGTCGAAATGAAACGACGATGATTGAGCGTTTGTCTGGTGAATTGATGGATGCGGCTAATAATCGCGGTTCTGCCGTAAAGAAGCGTGAAGATGTTCATCGTATGGCTGAAGCTAATCGTGCTTTTTCTCATTATCGCTGGTAGAGGTTTTTAACTAAGGCAAATATAATGGCTCGCGAATATAAAATTGAAGATTATCGTAATTTTGGTATTATGGCGCATATTGATGCTGGTAAGACTACGATGACTGAGCGTATTCTGTTCTATACCGGTAAGAATCATAAAATTGGCGAGACTCATGATGGTGCTTCTACGATGGATTGGATGGAGCAGGAGCAGGAGCGCGGTATTACGATTACGTCTGCTGCGACAACGACGTTTTGGGAAGGGAGTGACGGTCGGAAGCGTCGCTTTAATATTATTGATACGCCAGGGCACGTTGATTTTACAATTGAAGTTGAGCGCTCTTTGCGAGTTCTTGATGGTGCAATAGCCTTGTTGGATGCAAATGCTGGTGTAGAGCCTCAGACGGAAACTGTTTGGCGGCAAGCTGAGAAATATCGTGTACCACGTATGGTTTTTGTTAATAAAATGGACAAGATCGGTGCTGATTTTTATCGTAGTGTAGAAATGGTTGGCTCGCGGTTAGGGGCTAAGGCGCTTGTTTTGCAATTGCCAATTGGTGCTGAAAATGACTTTGAAGGTGTTGTTGATCTTGTGGAAATGAAAGCTTTGAAGTGGGATGGTTCTATTGGTGCCTCGGCGGTGATAAGTGAAATTCCCCCTGATTTAAAGGAGAAAGCTGAAGAATATCGCGAGAAATTGATTGAGATGGCTGTGGAGATTGATGAAGCTGCGACAGAGGCTTATTTGGAAGGTGTTATGCCAACCAACGAGAAGCTTGTTTCTCTCATTCGTAGAGGGACAGTAGAAGTTCAGTTTCATCCGGTTCTTTGTGGTACGGCTTTTAAAAACAAGGGAATTCAGCCGCTTTTGGATGCTGTTGTTTCTTATCTTCCTTCTCCAGTTGATGTTCCGGCAATTAGTGGTATTGATGTGAAGACTGAGTCTGAGACGACACGCGAATCTTCAGATGATGCTCCACTATCTATGCTTGCTTTTAAAATTATGAATGATCCTTTTGTTGGTTCGTTGACGTTCTGTCGTATTTACTCAGGTAAAGTTCAGAAAGGTATTTCTCTTGAGAATACCGTGAAAAAGAAGAAAGAGCGTTTGGGGCGTATGCTTCAAATGCATTCAAATTCTCGTGAGGATATTGAAGAAGCATTTGCTGGTGATATTGTTGCTCTTGCAGGACTTAAGGAGACGACAACAGGTGATACTCTTTGCGATCCTTTGAAGCCTGTTATTTTGGAGAGGATGGAATTTCCAGAGCCTGTTATTGAGATTGCAATTGAACCGAAAACAAAAGCAGATCAAGAAAAAATGGGTATTGCTCTTAATCGTCTAGCAGCTGAAGATCCTTCATTTCGTGTTAAATCGGATGAGGAATCTGGTCAGACTATTATAGCTGGAATGGGTGAGCTTCATCTTGATATTATTGTTGACCGTATGCGGCGTGAGTTTAAGGTTGAAGCAAATGTTGGGCAGCCTCAAGTTGCTTATCGTGAGTCAATTACTAAAATGGCAGAAATTGATTATACGCATAAGAAACAATCGGGTGGTGCCGGTCAATTTGCTCGTGTAAAAATTGTTTTTGAGCCTCATGATGGTGATGATTTTATTTTTGAGTCAAAGATTGTTGGTGGTGCTGTTCCTAAAGAATATATTCCCGGCGTCCAAAAAGGGATTGAAAGTGTTATGGGATCAGGTCCTCTTGCAGGCTTTCCTATGCTTGGTGTAAAAGCAACACTTATTGATGGTGGCTATCACGATGTTGATTCTTCGGTTTTGGCTTTTGAAATTGCTGCTCGTGCAGCTTTTCGTGATGGAGCAAAGAAGGCTGGTGCACAGCTTCTTGAACCGATCATGAAGGTGGAAGTTGTTACACCAGATGATTATGTCGGTGATGTTATTGGTGATCTCAATTCTCGTCGGGGACAAATTTCGGGAACTGAAGCACGGGGTATTGCAACGGTTGTGAATGCAATGGTTCCTTTGGCAAATATGTTTGGTTATGTGAATACCCTTCGCTCTATGAGTCAGGGGCGTGCGCAGTATACAATGCAGTTTGATCATTACGAGCCTGTACCTTCGGCTGTTGCTTTGGAGATTCAAAAGAAATACGCGTAATTTCAGGTTGGTAATTAATTTTTAACTTAGTCCTTGGCTTGGACGGAAAATGGAGAGCTCAGATGGCGAAGAGCAAGTTTGAACGAACAAAACCGCATGTTAATATTGGTACGATTGGTCACGTTGATCATGGGAAGAC
>NZ_JBHILZ010000021.1:0-12116 GCF_042193725.1 Bartonella sp. OT172YNZD
CGTCGATACACCCAATCATGTTTACGCAAGTAATCGGTTAAATCTTTTGGTCGTACTTCAAGCATCTTTGCTGCTTCTATCAAACCGAACAAACCATCAGAGCGTTTTAAGCCTTCCAAAGCTTTTGCTTTTGGTGTTAATTCGGCAATGGTGTTATCCTTCTGCTCTATTTGGCTTTGTAAGTGATTTAAAACACCAAGTAATGCTTCGGGTTTGGAGTAGTCAACTTGTGGTGTTGTTACTTGTTTCAAGAGCCGTTCGCATTTGATAAAGTATTGACGAGCTTCATGCCCTTTATCATTACGCTCGATCATGGAAAGATGTTTAGCCATGTCTAATGTAATGTGGTATTCTATGCTTGGACGGCCTTTTTCTAAATTTTTAGAAAAACCTATAAAGTCTATATTTTCTCGAAACTTACATTCTTTAATGCGGTTTTTAATCCAGTCTGCAAACTTTGATGTAATTCCTAAAAATGCATGTAACTCACGTGCATTCACTGTCTGAACAGTCTCTTGATCAATGACCTGTTCTGATATTTCTATAAGTGTGTTCATTGTGAACTCCTATGTGCTTAAAGGTTTCTTAATGACACTCAATTAAAGAGTGCCGGGTGCTAAGAAACACGGCACATAGCCCGTCGTTACGCCTTTCCCAAAAGGGTGTTGTATAGCATAACCACACCCGACAATATCATTATATGCTTGTAGCATACAACGAGTCAAAGTTTTTAATTGGCGGTGAAAAGATTGTTTCGGCAATCTATCCGCTATGTGTTTAAGGTGTTTCTTAGGCACCTGATTCGATTATTCATATCTTTATAATGATGTCAAGCATTAATATCACTTTTTTATAAAATATATGGTATGTCTTTACTTTATTTATCGACTCATTTTAAATTTTTCAATTTACTTTTTTATTTATAGCGGAGGGGAAAATAATGCTCGACATACTTGATACAATTGCAATGATAGTGTGCTTGTTATCATTGCCAATGATGATTGTCGGACTCGTTTTAGTATGTATAAAGAAATGGCGGAAAAACGGACTGAAAACTCTTGGTCTTGGAGCTTTATTATTTATCGGCTCTGCAATAGTAGGTGCTTCTGTACACAAAGACAAACCAAATCAAATTACACACAATAATGAAATTGTTACCTCCTCCTCGACTTCGTCAATAGATGTTGCTACTCAAAACGAAAGCGTGACTCAGGTACCAGCTGAGGATACTGATAAGCAAATTACCCCCACTCAAGTTAACAAACCAGACAAAGATGATGGATTAGGCTTTTGGGGATGGTTTTGGTTAATTTTCTTTGCGTTTTTTGCGTTTTCCATTTTCGCTTATTGGCAAGATAAACGCAAAAAACGTTTTGAAGAAAAAGTTCCAGAACAGGCTTCAATGTCGCTCCCTCCTGCACATCCTTCTTCTGATTTCTCAGTCGTTAATAAAACATCTCCAGCACTTAAAAATGAACAACTGGAAAAATGGATCAGGATCTTTCTCCATTGTGCTCTATTGATTGGAGGCATTGTGGTAGTAATAAGTATTTCACCATGGTTATTAGTAGCCATTCTTATTATTTTACTTTTGGTGATCGCTCACTACTCTGAAAAGAAAAAAGTAAAACTTTTTGAAGAACAAGTTGCAATGTTGCTACCGGATATTAAAGTGTCTAGTTTTTCTGAAGCGTGTAAAATGTTTCAAGAACTTGACGCAAGCGAATATGAATATCGTTTAGCACACAATGAAAAATTGTTGGGGGTTCAAGAACGCGTTTTCTTTGATATTAATAAAAAGATCACACTTAGAGGACGTCTTTTGGTAACCGATCAAGCCATTGTATTTGAAAGTCCTGAAAAGAATGAACGAACCACTTGGACACGAATTGCATCAGTAGCTATAACATACCATGAATGCCAAATCAGTCTCCGTACCGGCATACCACGGAATTACCAATTCACTGCCTTTTCAAGTCCAAGGTTTACAGCAGTAATTCGAGTTCTGGGACAGTTTTATTGATTTTTAAACACACAAGATAAAGATACGTTCATTGTTTTATCTCCCGCAAGATAAGCTTATACATACCGGATTCAGAGGCTTGGACATCTGTAACAGTGAAGTGTTCTTGAGAAGAGGGGGCTTTGTTGTTTTCAGGAGCCATCACAATAATACTATCTTGAGGTTTTGGTGGTATTCCTCCAATGTCATTGATACAAAGATCAAGTTCCTTTCTTGCAATTGTGGTGGGGATTCTGCCTCCAGCCTCCGATTCCGAATGTTTGATGCCGTAAATTGCTGTGATACGAAAAGATTGCTGGTTGTCCTTTCGCGTGTAGATGATGGGCTGCCCAAAAGTGTTGCGCACATCTTTAACCATTTGGTTTAGCAGCCCGTTCCACCGCATGTTATTTCGCTCCAATCACTGCTTTAAACAGCATTTCAGGGCGTGTACAGATGTAAAGCGGATAGCTATAGACCTCCGGTTTTACCCATGCATTACGGTCGTGGTCGACGATCAGCATCGTGTAGAGAGGTCTTCCAACGGTGTTGGCAAAATCCAAGCTTTCACCAGGAGCAAAGGTTTTTTGGAAGACACCAGGTGCATCAACAGGAAAGAATTGACATTCATTAGGTTTAATTCCTATGGCGCGTTTGGTTCCAGCCTTCGCACTCACATTATAGTTGTGAATGCTGCGATAATTAATGAAAGTTACACCAGCAAAGTCAAAACTGCCAAAGCTGCCTGAGCCAAGAGTGCTTGGTGTTGTAACACCTCCGGCGCTATTGAGTGTTTGTGCTAAGGCTGTGTTTAAATAGGTCTCACGAATTGTTTTATGGTTTTTCAACTTGGAAAAGAATTCATTTCCACAAAGTCCAATAATCCTTGAACGATCAGAAAACGCTCCTTTTGAAGCTTCAATCATCCTCATAATGACTTGATCAACATGGTCCGCAACATTGGTTGTCTCATTATTTAATTTAAAATCAATCGGCTTTGGTGGTGCGATTTCCCATTCTTTGTACCAATCGACAATCACGGAGCCATCAGCATCAAGGACAACCCCTTGAACAGCGCCAAGTTGCATATTTTCCCATGTCAATTCGATTTCAGAAATCAGTTTCTTTTGTTTTCTGGCAATATATTTCATTGCTGTCTCTAACTGATCTTCTGCGCCAAATTCACGACGGTTTTGGATTTCTTCTGATTTTACGGTATCACTTTTGGCAATCCGTGTTGTTTTGAAAAACCGAAGATTACGACCCTCTCTATCACCTTCTGCTAAAGGTGCGCCACGTTCACTGGTTTGAATAAGCGAAAATGTATTATCACGCCGTTCAATACCAACCACTGTGGTGCTGGTTTCAACTTCCTCAAAAAGATTAAGAGAGCTCACAAGACCCGGTTGAAACTCATAGTTTTCGATGGCTTTCATCATTGTGATGCTTGAGAAAGCATCATGTTTAAAAAAATTCATATCCATGTGCGCATTCTCCTATCGCAACAGAATGTTGTTCTTGTCTTCTAAAGACTGAATGGCTGCTTTCTTCTGCTCGTCTGTGATGGCATCTGGCCATAGCAGTTCAGAAGCTTTTACAGTGCATAAGCGTGCTGTAATCACGGCACGTTGATCGGCTTGAGAGGCATCAACAGTGGCAAAAGAAATTCCAGCAGGGATTTGGCTGCCATCTGATGCTGCTGGATTAAGGGGGGCATATTTTTCTGATGCTGTAATTTTCCCCATGACAGTTCCTGCTTCAATGAAGGCTCCTGATGCAAAAACCACTTCTTCGTTTGACATATCCGTATCGTAGGGTCCAAGATAAGCGCCATTGCGTACGTCTTCATAAATAATATTATTCATTTTATTGCCCTCCAAGCTGTTTCCCATTTTGTATGAATTTTTGCCTTGCTCGTTCCATCACTGTGAGGGGTATAAGGCGAGACTTTTAAAGACGCGCTTTGAGAGCTAGCAGCCGTCAATACACACTGGCGTGCTTTCTCAACACTCATACCGTTTTGAATAGCTTTTGCTGCGTCAAAAGAAACGCCTAAGTGCTTTGCTTGCCTTTCAAGGGTTGTTAGTGCCTTGCCACGTTTTCTTTCCTTTTCAAGAGCAGCTTTTATGCTTTCTTGTTTATTTTCGTCCTCATCTTCGTCTTCGTTTTCTTCTTCATCGTCGAAGTCTTCGGCGTTTTTGTCGATGTCACTATCGTCTTCGTCCTCTTCCTCGTCATTGATGATGTCGACGATCTTTTCGTCATCCTCTTCTTGGGCGCGGTATTGTGTGCGTGCCATGTGTTTTTTCCTTCTTTTGTTGATGTTGGGTTTTGTGATATGGAATCCGTTAAGGCTTCCAAAGCTTGCGCAAGGGTGCCCTGCGCATCTGCTAATCCAAGCTCTAAAGCTTGGGTGCCTATAAAAGTTTCTGCTTTTGTGTCACGAATTGCGTCCGCACTCAGAGGTCTGTTTTTTGCAACCCAATCGACAAACATTTCGTAGAGCAGGGCGCAATCGGCTTGCATTTTTATTTGTGCTGTATCGCTCAAGGGTTCGTGAGGATTGCCATGGGTTTTGTGATCACCTTCAAAAACGAAGGTCCATTTAAGCCCGTGTTGCTCATCTGCACGAGATTGGTCAAGATGGGCGCAAACAACCCCAATCGAGCCTACAACACCGGTGCGTGCAACCCATATTTGAGAAGCCGCACAAGCAATGGCATAAGCTGCAGAACAAGCAAATTCATTGGCATGCGCCCAAATGGGTTTGTTATATTGTTTTGAAAGGGTTTGAAACTCTTCAACCAAATCAAAGATGCCACCGGCTTCTCCACCACCACTGTCAATATCAAGTAAGACGGCATGAACATCAGGCTGTGCCATGGCTTCACGAAAAGAAGCCCTTAACCCTTCATAAGACGTCAATCCCGATAAAGCTCCAAGCCATGCACCGCGGCGTACAAGCGTGCCATGAACCGGTATTATAGCAACATTGTTTTGCACCACATAGGTTTCTGGTGGTCTTAAAGCTTCTGTACTCCCTTGCGAATAAGCTTCAATGGGAAACTTTTCACTTGCAAAAAGCCGTGGAGCAAGAGCATTGAGAATAATATCAAGCTTTGTGGAGGCAAGCATGTGTGGAACTCCAAAAAGCCGTGATGCCAAAAACGGCATGTCGAGATTATTCACCATTTGTCTGCGCCTTACTGTCTTGGTTGTTTTCATAAGTCTCAGAAGTCTCTGAATCTTCATCACCAATCGCTTGATTTTCACCAGAAGGCGCTGCCATATCCGTGTCAAAAGATAAGCCGCGTGCACGAGCGTCTGTGTGCTCTTCTTGCAGTTCGGCATGAATGCTGTCGATATCAAAGCCGCGCTCGGCAAGCGCCATGCGTCGTGTTTTCAAGCCAGCACGAATTTCTTCTTTTTCTGCCGTGATATCCTTGTTTGGATCAATCATTTCAAGCGGGGGCGCAAAGCTTTCACATTGAAGCCATGGCAAGGAATTTTCTTCCCATCCGGGTAAGTGAACGCGTCCAGAAAGTACTGCCATTTCAACAAAACGTTCCCAAACAATGCGGTTAAACTGAAAGGCAATGATATGTTCACGCCATTGTTTGACATGCCGTCTAAACTGAATGATAGAGGTTCGCACATTGGAAAAATTACCGCGCGTAACGTCTCCAGTCACAACGGCATAAGGCATATTGAGAGCCGAGCAAATTTTTGAAATATTGCGAAATTGGAAAGCCTCATAAGAACCTCCAACCTCAACAGGGTTAGAGAATGTAACCTCTTTATTCTCTCCTAAATAAAGAGATGCACCGGGTGCAATGGCAGGTGCTTCGTATTCTTCTTCAACGTCGTTTTTATCACGATTATCGGATAATTTTGCGACGTTTGGGGAATTGTCCTTGACAAACGCCGCGAAAAGAGCCGCCGTCCTTTTTCGATCAAGTTCTGCATCATCATAGGATTCGAGTTGAAAGATCTTTGTCATACAGCGCGTTATTTTGGGAGAACCGCGCAATTGTCCGGCAATCCGGCGTTCTTTGATATGAATGACCATTTCAGTAGGCACACGTATGCGCTCTTGGCTCTTAAAGGCTCTGTTTGCAGGACAATCATCATAGGGATGATGTTCCCAGAAATGATAAGCAACGCGCTTACCACTGGCATCGAATTCAATTCCCATACGAATGTAATTGCCTTCAATTTCAGCAGGTCCATTATAGGTGAGATCCAGCATTTCAGTAGGATAAACTTGTAATTGAAGCGGCACACCAGAGCGCCCATAAAGGTCAACATAATGCAATCTTACAAAGCATTCGCCGGTTAAAAAGACCTCTCGTGCAATGGTTGCTTGCAGCCCATAAAAGCTGGCATCTTCGTCGTAGTCTGCTTCATCAGCCCATTGCCACCATAAGTCTAAAAGCTTTTTCTTTTCTTCTTGAAAACCTTCAATGCGAGGATAAGGTTTAATCCCATCACTGACAGCCGCAGAGACCCATTCTTCAGTCGCAGAACCGTAAAGAGCTTCATTGTCATAAAGCCATCTTGAACGGGCAACAATGGTATCACCGCATTCTTCAATCGCTTTATTGATATGTTTTTTTGCGGGATCAAAACCACCCATGCGACGGCTTTTGCTTGCCGCTTCAAAATGGGGATTGTGTTGACGAGAAATTGTAAAAAAGCCCGTAAGTTTATTGATAAAGCCAGCCATTAATAGCCTCGTGAGATATTAAAATAGAACACGCGTGAACCTTTACGCCCTTCAAGGTCCGCTATTTGCGTATTGATCATTTCAAGAGCTCTGCGCAGTTCCTCAACAGAGCGGTTGCTGACTTGCTTATCGCCGTGACGCACTGATTGCGCACCCGAATAAAGAGCCTCTTCAATTTGCTCTCGCCGCCTTTTTAAACTTTCCAGTCTCGAAAATTTGCTGTTAAATTGTCCTAAAGTTTCATCCACAAATTACCTCCAATCCCCTTGCATATAAGGATTCATCACTGTTCTGGATTGTTTCCTTTGAGGTTGTGCTATCTGAGATCTTCTTGGAGAAGTGAATGAAGAAATCCCAGATGTTGGTTGCTCTACAGAACTTTCAATTTTAAGTTTTTCCAAACGCTCTTCTAAGATATCGACTTCTCGATTAAGGTTTATTCCTGCCGAAATCAGACCTTGTAAAGCAGCATAAGCATAGACCCTACAGTCCAAGGCTTCGTTTCTTGCCTTTTCACTTTTTTGCCATTCAATACGCTTGAAGCCTTTAAAATATTTGATGACTTTTCTTTCAGCGGTTAGCTGGTCAAAATATTCCAGGTCAAGGCTTTTGTGAAAGTGTGTTGCACCAGCCCCTGATGCTTCAGGACCGGATTTTTTAAACCGTGCCGTGATAATATCTTTCGCGGCATCAACTCCAACAATATAGAGATTAATCTGTCCTTTATTGTTTCTGCTTGGTCGGCGTGGCCATACCGCACGCCATCCCGCTTGCCCCTTAATGCCCCAGATACGCCGCCCCTCACGCGGGCGTACATAATTATAAACTGCCTGTGTATGTCCACCACCGGTATCAATACAAGCCGCTGTTATCCTAATCCCTTCTTTATAGCCTGGATGTGGCCAGCGTTTTGCAAGATATTCATCCAATTGGTCCCACACTTCAAAAGAAGAGGGATCACCAAGGATCACTTGATAATCAATATGCCAACTTTCTTCACTACGCCCCCATCCCACCACTTCAAGCTCTAAACGATCATTTTGCACATCAATGCCTGCTGTCAACACGACGGCTTGTTCTGGTGCCAATGGATAATCTTCGCGTTTTGCATAGAGGCTATCAGGGTCAACAACTTCGCCTGTTTTGTCCTCCCATGGCTCTCCAAGAACTGTATTAATAAAAACTTGCAAAAGAGCAGGGTCTTCTTTGGCTCTTAAAAATTCGCGCGCACAATCGCCCCAAGTCAGCCATGGGGAATAAAGCGCTGAAATATGGTAAGAACGCAGACGAGGCTTACTTGACTCCTGTGTTGCGATCCAGCAAGCACCGTTTTCTTCTGCCATTAAGGTGGACTTACGATGTTCGGCATGTTCATGACCACAATGCGCACAAACAAAAACAGCTTTTTCGGGGGCGCCTTTTTGCCACTTGATTTGTGACCAAAAAATCGGTTGTAGCGTACCACACGCATCACAAGGAACATTGTAATATCTCTGGTCACCAAGCATAAAATCCTTGGCGATACGGCTTGTGTCACGGTGTGTCGGCGTGGACAATTTAAAAATTTTACGTTGAATAAAAGCAGAAGTTCGTTTTTCAGCAATTGTTACAGGATCGCCTTCATTATCGACATTCAATGGGTAAGCATCGACTTCATCCAAAACCAAATAGCGAATAGGAGAAGAACGCAATCCAGCAGCACTATTTGCTCCTGTAATCATCAATGTCCCCCCATAAAATTCCTTTGAAAACATTGTATTTCCACTGTCTCTTGCACGAGCAGGAGCAATGCGTTCACTTAAAGCAGGGCTAGCTGAAATCATCGGATCAAGACGAGACTTTGACAGTTTCTTAGCGGTCTCAACGGTCGGCATCACATAAAGGGCAGGTCCTGGACTATGATGAATGGCATAACCACAAAAGTTCAACGCTGCTTCCGACATTCCAATCTGAGCCCCCTTCATCACAACCGTTGTTTCAGTCGGATCATAAACAGAAAGATTATCCATGATCTCTCGTAAATAGGGGGTACGTATAGTCCTCCATAACCCAGGCTCAGCACTCGTAACTGTGCTCAAATAACGATTTTTATCAGCCCACTGGGAAACAGTATAAGGCGGGTCAGGACGGCGTCCTTCATTCGCATAGCAAAAAAAGAGCCCAGCATCAGAGGACGAGGGCGAAGCATCACTTATCATGTTCTGGATTCTCTTCTAAAATGTTGGGATCGTGAAAAGAAACAGGGACGACATTTTCTACTAAAGCTTTGCGCATATGATGATCGATAGCTCCAATAAGGCTCGCAGAATCACATCCCACTTGCGCCGCAATTTCAGTACCAAAGCGATAGGCAAAATTGAGCATTGTATCTCGATGCGCTCTTCCAAAGTTCCATGCTTCTTTTCTCACTTCTTCACGATCAACAGTTGTTTCACGCAATCGTTCAAGTGCAATCTTTTCTTTTGCTAGCGCAACTTGCATTCGCTCCAGTTTAATCTTGTATTCATTGGCACCCTCTGTAGAGACTTGTTTGATCTTTGTTCGCGGTTGGCCATCCGGTGCTAAAAATGGAGCAGGGCGTTTTGTTGGATTCTCATTCCAGATAGCTGTTGCAAGCGCTTCATTAACAGAACCATCTTCAAAAAGAGCCTTATCAAACTTCCCTGTCTTAAGACGAGAAACCACTGCATTAGGAGAAACACGCATCTTTTTGGCAAACGCACGAAGCGATATCCCCTCACGAGTTTTCTTATTCATAGTGGCTCCATTTTGAATGGTTTATACGAATTATTGTACACTTTAATTATTGACAAGGTTTTATTTTTCGTGTACATAAAATATATGAAGATAGTGTGGGATGAACCAAAAAGAGCTTTAAACATTGTTAAACATAAGCTTGACTTTGCTGATGTTATTTACTTTGACTGGGAACATGCTTTTATTGATGCAACCCATTCAAACCGCATGAAGGCTATTGGACATTTTGCGGATGGCACAACAGTTATTGTTTTTGCAAAGCTTGGCAATGAAGCAATATCCATTATCAGCTTTCGTCGAGCTAATAAAAAAGAAAGAGAGGTTTTCAATGACTATCAAAAAAACCTTTGAAGCAGGATGTGATTACGCAAAAGAAGATTGGGACGCTGTGGATTCTCCACCATTGACAGATGAAGAACTTGCACGCTTAAAACCAGCTAAAGACGTTTTACCAGCCTCCTTTTTTAAGTATGTAACAGAAGAGCGCCGTAAACGTGGGCGTCCCCCCGTTGAATCTCCTAAACAAGCGGTTACTCTCCGCCTCGACCCAAACGTTATTGCCTCTTTTAAAAAACAAGGAAAAGATTGGCGCACACGTATGGGTGAAGTTTTAAAAAAAGCAAGCGGTTGTTAAGATAACCCTCTCCCTATTTTTGAGAACGGGGAGGGGACTTCTGTTTTTGAACTTAAGCAACCTTTTTAATAGGGTTATCGAAATTTGGTTCATAAGTGCGCAACAAAGAATCCATACTATGCGGTAATTCTGAGGCTCCAAAATCTGTAAGAATTGCCAAAATCTTTGTAATATTAGGCACGTCATTTTGAAGTTTTAAAACTAGAACCTTTTCTATTGCATTCATAGTTTGAACTAGAGCACTACAATCTTTGTCGCTCACATTTTCATCATTAGAAAATTGAGATAATGCTATCCATAAATCGCATAAGAAGTTGGTATCTATCTTCATTGTACACCTCCATGAATTTGCTCTCTTAAGCATGCTAATCCTCTGGAGGTAATTTTTGTTGAAGGGAGTACCTTTTCTGTACCATCTGGTCTTTGAATGGTGATAGCAGGGCAATCCATGAAACCTTTCTTGATTTTATCCTGATAAGGTAACAGAGGCGCCCCTGGAGCACGACGATAGACCCAATCATGTTTACGCAAGTAGTCAGTTAAGTCCTTTGGTCGTACTTCAAGCATCTTTGCTGCTTCTATCAAACCGAACAAACCATCAGAACGCTTTAAACCTTCCAAAGCTTTTGCTTTTGGAGTCAATTCGGCAATGACATGATCTTTCTGCTCAATTTGACTTTGTAAGTGATTCAAGACACCCAGTAATGCTTCGGGTTTGGAATAATCAACTTGTGGTGTTGCTACTTGTTTCAAAAGCCGTTCACATTTGATAAAGTATTGACGTGCTTCATGTCCTTTATCATTACGTTCGATCATGGAAAGGTGTTTAGCCATATCTAAGGTGATATGGTATTCTTTAGAAGGACGCCCACCTGAACTTTCGCTCAAAAAAGAGCAAAAGTCATACCCTTCTTTAAATTTACAGTCTTGAATACGTCTGATAATCCAGTCTTTAAAGCTGGTTTTTACTTCTAAAAACGCATGCAAGTCACGTGCGTTTACCGTTTGAACAGTTTCTTGATCAATCGTTTGTTCCAATATTGGAATAAGAGTGTTCATGAGAACTCCTTGTAGTTAGAGGTTTTCAATTGACACTCAGTAAAGAGTGCCGGGCGCTGAAAACACGGCTACAAGTCCGTCGTTACACTTTTCCCGTGAGGGTATTGTATAGTGTAACCACACCCGACAAGGTCATTATATGCATGTAGCACATAATGAGTCAAAGTCTTTAAATGCCCAGAAGATTGATTATTTCGGCAATCAATCCGCTTGTAGTTTCTAAGGTGTTTTCAGGCACCTGATTCAATTATTCATATTGTTGCTATATTGTCAAGTGGTAAAAACTTTTTTCTAAAAAATAATCCACTATTGTACAAGGTGTATATTAGTGCACATTAAATTCGTTATTTATCAATGTGTTGTGCGTACAATGTACAGTTGATTTGAAAATTCTGTCGCTAGCGATAGTTCGCGCTAGCCTGCCCCGCAACGAAGCCAACCCGCTGGGAAGTACCTTTTGAATTGATTTTATTGATTTTTTTATGGAAAAAACAAAACATAAGTGATAATCTGTTTTTAAAATTGCAATAAGAATATGTAATGCCTAAACTCATAAGGATATGTAAGACATAGATAAAGCGTGAGAACATGATCTAGCCTTTTTTATTAGCGGCGTATTCTTGACGTTTAAGTTGTCTCTGTATGTTTTTGATTAGTCTTTCATTGGCTTCTTTTACAATAGCACTTGCAATCTCTGGCTTGGACATCACTTTAGCAATTGAAGGTCCTTCTTGTTTTGCAATGGGGAATTGATCTCCGTCATCTCTTTGAAACACATTCCCTCCCATTTTCAAATCAACACGCTTTGGAAAACTGCCTCCCTTGATAAAACCATGGGGTAAGATTTCTTTCTTTCCAAACAGTGTGTAAGTTACGCCGCGTTTTGTTTCTCTTGCTTGAAAAAATTTAAGAGGTATCGGTGTTCCAGAACCAATGAT
>NZ_JBHILZ010000022.1:0-12048 GCF_042193725.1 Bartonella sp. OT172YNZD
ATTGGTATTCCGGGAGCTTGAAAACACTGAACCCTAGTCAGCATTTTGCTTTTAGTGCTGAAAGCACCTGGACATAGCAAAATCTCCCGGAATTCCGGGATACCCACACAGTGGGTTTATTTTTACGCTAGGGTTTCGGGTTTTCAAGGCCCTATTGGTCGTTGCGTATACGATCAAAACATTTTCTAATTAGTAAAGTAATTTTAGGAAATTGGCAATAAAAATAGTTTTTCTTGAGACGGATAGATTTTTTTAAATGAGAGGTTGTTTGCCTTTCAACTTTTTAAGGCTTGTTTGCTAAACTCATGTTTTTAGATGCGCTTTTTACAAAGGTAAACCTTGGTTTTTAAGTTCAAGGTACCGCCTATGGTGCTGTTCTTAACTAATAACAAAAAAGATTTGTTTTAGTGCGGCTTAGATATCATGATGATAGGGGAAAGCTTTTATGAGTAAAGAGCCCTCATGCAAAATAAAATAAAAAAAGAATAGATTTGGTTGTTGTATATTCACATGTTTGTTTTAAGAAGATATTTCTCAAGGTTAGCGGCCATTTCACAATGGCGTTTCGTAAAGTGTATAACGTAAAAGCCTCTATGAATGGGATAAAAGCTATATTTCTATCTTTACTGAAAAAAAGATACACGATGGCATATACTCTTTGTCAGTACAAAATATTACGACAGTTTTTACCTTTGAAAGGGAACATAAGAGCTATTTTTCTCTCTTCACGTATTTTTATCTATATGCTTATCCTGCTTATAATGTGCAAGCGAATAGTTTTGATTGATTCAATATAAATAGATTTGAAATGAGAAAAGATATTTTTGTTTCTCATTATGTGTGAATAATAAATTATTATTATAAATCAATAATTCTATACTTAAGGAAGCGTTTTTTTAGGAGTTTTTTGTTCGTTGTTAAGAATGTGCGTGTTTTAGATAAAAACTGTATTAACGCAGTTATTGTTAGAATTAAAGTTTTTAAGAGAAAGATGAGCATTGTGGAATGATAACCTTTTGATATAAAGCGTTTTAGGATTTTGCACAACTTAATGAAAACTTATTTATTTTATTATTTCTTAAGATTCCTATAAGCGATGCAAAGTTGGGATATGGTTTGAGAAAGCAGATGACACAAGTATTATCTTTCGGTAAGTAGTTTTGAAGTAAAAGACAGCTTAAAATGATAAATAGAGATAGGTGCACCATGAATGAACTTACCCATATTGAGACTATTATAGCGCATTATGATGCTGTTTTTTGTGATGTGTGGGGTGTTGTGCATAACGGTGTACATGCATTTGAATCAGCTTTGAAAGCATTGTATAAAATTCGACAAATGGGAAAAAGTGTTATTTTATTGACCAATTCTCCTCGGCTACGGGTAGATGTTGCTACTCAATTACAAAGCATGAATGTTCATCGTGACTACTATGATGCCATTATCACTTCAGGGGATGTAACGCGCGATCTCATTCGGACAGCTCCGCGTAAAGTTTTTTTTATTGGTTCACAACGTGATTTGGTGCTGTTTGAAGGGTTAGAGTGTGAATTTGTTGAAGAATGGGAGGCTTCTGTTGTCGTCTGTAGCGGTTTTCTTGAAGATTTTGACGAAGAACCCTCTGCTTATGAGGAGATGTTTCTTCGCATGCGGGCGCGGAATTTACCTTTTATTTGTGCTAATCCTGATGTGATTGTCCATTATGGAAATAAAGAATTTTGGTGCGCTGGTGCATTGGCGCGTCTTTATCAACAATTAGGGGGGGAAGTACGCATTGCTGGAAAACCTCATGCGCCTATTTATGAGTGTGCCTTTGAAAAACTTCAAAAAATTCGTGGAATTGTGGAAAAAAGTCAAGTTTTAGCTATTGGTGATGGCCTTTTGACGGATATTAAGGGGGCGGCTCATTTTGGTCTTGATGCCCTTTATATTATGGGGGGGATTCATCATTATGATTATACGCAAAATGGTGTGGTGGATAAGCAAGCTTTGCATTCTTTTCTTGAACGTCATGGTTATAAACCACGAGCAATCATGTGGGCACTTCAGTAATGGCTAATTTTTTGCGTCTTCAGGGAACTCACATGTTTCCCTCGGCTTGGCGGGGAGCTGTGTTGGCACTTGGAAATTTTGATGGTGTTCATTGCGGACATCAGGTGGTGTTGCAAAAAGCGCTTGATTTCGCGCGGATAAAAAAGAAACCAGCAGTTGTTTTAACCTTTGAACCACATCCAAGAAGTTTTTTTCAACGTTCAGCTCCTGTCTATCGTTTGACAGAAGCAGCTGAAAAAGCTGAAATTTTTAAAGTCCTTGGCTTTAATGGCGTGATTGAACAGCCCTTTGATGCACGCTTTGCCACTCTTTCAGCGGATGAATTTATCAAATCGATTTTAAAACAGGCTTTTGATGTTTCAGCTGTGGTGACAGGGGAAAATTTTCAATTTGGTCATCAGAAAAGTGGAAATTCACATCTTCTTTGCCAAAGGGGAAAGAAGTATGGATTTGAGGTTGTGCAAGTTTCTTGCGTTTCTCGTCTTCAAGATTCACATCAGTTGATTATTTCCTCTAGTTTTATTCGGCAGCTTCTCTCACAAGGAAAAGTAGAAAAAGCGGCCCATTTGTTAGGGTATCACTATCGGGTATGCTCCAATATTATTCAAGGCGATAAACTTGGACGTCTTTTGGGATTTCCTACCGCTAATCAAATGTTGCCTCCCCAAGTTCGTTTGGCTCATGGTGTTTATGCGGTACGTTTGCGTCGTGCGAACGGTGTTTTGTATGATGGTGTTGCAAGCTTTGGTTGTCGTCCAACAGTTGTTAAAGATGGTGCGCCACTTTTGGAAACCTATTTGTTTGACTTTAATGACGACCTTTATGGGGAAAGTTGTACCGTTTCTTTTTTCCAGTTTTTGCGAGGACAAGAAAAATTTGATGGGCTTGAACCTTTGATTGTGCAAATGCACCATGATGAAAAAAAAGCAAAAGAAATTTTAAAGACAGTACAACCATTATCAAAATTGGATAGGTTGCTTACTTTTAAAAATATGCCCTAAACTTATCTAAAAAAGAGAGAAGAGTTGTAAAAATAGCACTTAAAGTGATTATAATCACAAAGATATATTCCAAAACATCGTGGAATATATGGTTTTTCCGTTGTTGAGAGGAAGAAGCGAATATCTGAATATCTGATTTTGGCATTGTCTTTTTCAAAGTTCATTTTATGGCTTTTGTTGTCATTCAAAAGTTTACTGCTTGTTTCTTTCTGATCCATTAAAATCTAGCATAAAAGATGCAGTAAAGAATAAGTCCTAGCCTATTTGGTAATAATAGACGTGAAGAGGGAGAAAGGCTGTTTTTAAAATTTCTTGCGATTTTAAGTTTATAGTTTGATAAAATTTAATCGATGACTTTTTTATTTTAAAAATTTATGGTTTTTTTCTAATTTGTTTTATTATGCCGTATCGTCTTTTATGATGATATTGGGTTTATGTAAAACCTTACGTATGTGATATTTGGTATCATATGATGAATATTTAAAAAAAGTTTGTTTGTCGAGTCTCGTGAAGTAGAGTGGTGGTCAGCGGCGTCTTTGTTCTAACCAAACACGTAAACGAGAATGAAGTTGATGGAAAATGCTTTAAGTCTCGTTTTTTCGTATATTATGACAGGAAATTCGCATTAAGAAGACTGTGATCGATTGCCGATAAAAAGAAATCATTGTGAGAAAGTAGGTGTGCTTGTTTCAAAATTTCTAATGCTTTTAATTGATAAAGGCACAATTTCGTTATCGTAACACATAAGTCTTTCAGATTCTCAAGTAAAGAACTGTCCATATATCTCCTTTGTTTTTCACCAAATATAACGTCTATAATGCAAAGGGAAGGCAATCTTGTAAGGATATGAAAACGCAAAGCCAATAATTTCTTGTTATTTTTTGATAGAGGTGTTGGATAAAAGTTGGGACATCTTTCCAATCTATGTTCGGTCTATTCATGACTTTATGGTGTTGTTTTTCTCATAAAACTTTTGCTTTAGCGATCCTCAAGGCAGCAGTATGTTTGAGACAAAGAGTTAAGGCGCTTTAGTGCTCTCTTTGCTGTTACAGCTTTTGTATGCCAGATGGGGAAGAGCCCTATTGCCTCTATTCATTTGGATAATCTCTGAAATCAATCTATAGCCTTATTGAGGAAAATATGACGTTATAAAGGGAGAAATCAGTCCAGATGACAGTCTTTTTTTAATTCGGGTTTTCCACTTTCAAAAGTGTTCAGAGCAATGTCTCTTAAATCATGAAAATAACAGTTTCAGGCTTTTGTTGTTCTTTGAATAGGATAATTACGCCCTACGGGTAAAATAAAATGCTGGAATATACTTGTTTTGCTAATTTACGCGCTTGTTTTAAAGAAATATCTTTCAACGCTTCCCATATCCATTTTCATAATGGCACTCATGAATGGTATCATGCAAGCTCCGTTGAGCGCTATCATCTTTATGCCTAATAAAAGAGCAATCCGGCATCATCAGTTATATCGACAAGCCTTCAGTTGTTGTACAGCCTTGGCTATTTGAGAGCGTTTATGAGAGGGATTTTTTTAACTCGTTTTACTTCACACAAATTCTTCTTGCTTGTGGCATGCAAGAAAAAATACGCTTTTTATTGATTCACTATAAATAGACTTAAAATGAGAGAATCTTACGGTATTAGGGTTTCTCACTTAACGTGCAAAATAATTAATTATTATAAATCAATACGTTGCAATTAACCATAGATTATGGCTTATGGCTTTTTTATAAAATACTTTGCATGTCTTTTATACGGAATATGGGGTTTTCTTAGTGGTTTTACTGTCGTTTTAGGAGTCTGTGGCGTACGAATGAGCTGTGCTGGTAAAGGCATAGAAAAAGAAGGTGGAGCAGTGATAAAAGGTGAGGTGAAAAAAGTTTTCTTGATTATCATATGAATTTTCATGCATTTTTATGGCTTCAGGTGTGCATGTTTGTTGTATATTTAACAGCAAAGCTTGCTTGTAGAGTTTTATGAAATGTGAAGCCTGAGTGGAAAGCGCAAGCCAAAGATTATTGACAGATTATTTTTTACAGATCGATGTGTATTTAAGAGTCTTCATTTTTTAAGGCGAGGAGGACGCGTATGAAACCTATGTTTAAAGACTTGCTAAACGATAAAGGTGCAGCGAGCGTGCTCCGTGATGACAAAAGGCGAGAAGAGGGAGAGGGGCGGTTTTTAAAATTGTTTGCATGGCTTTAACAGCTGATTTTTCTATAGTTGGAGGAGAAATGGGAATGTGATAGGCTTTTATGCCATATTCATTTGCGACCGTTTTAATGCTAGAAAAGTCAGGTTGATGAAGCTCTTCGCGATCGGGGCGGTTACAGATAATTGTTCTAAAACCAGCTTGTGCTAATGTTTTGATATTTTCTATGCTAATTTGGGCGCTGATAAAAATATTAGGTTCAATTTGTTGTAAGTTCATTTTTATTTATTCTCAATTACACGACCTTCACTATACCCTCTGGTCTGGTATATAAAAGGACTAATGAAGGTAAGTTTTTCAATGGCATCTTAACAAAAATATTCTTTTTGTCGAGAAGATCTATTTGGAAAAAATAAGCTGTAAGATGCAAAATATTGCACTCCGCAACATGTTTGTTATTCGACCTTATGAAAGACGGCTGTTTGGTCTTTATGGATAATCTATTGTGTTTACCAAGCATAGACATTCCATTGTGTTGTTTGTTCACACGCTTGTTAGAGGTATCTTTATTTTTCTTAAGCCCATTTTACCTTGTCGAGCGTAAAGAGTATAAAATTCATTGGTAACCATCCCCTTTACGCTTATGAAGAAGTAAGTCGGCACCATTGTTACATTTGCGAGTCCCCAATGGTACTACATTTTTGATTCTTGAGACGATTCATAAGAAGCATTTTAATCCTTTCTTTAAGTGTTTTTTCTACACGCTAGCCCTCCTTGTAACGTACAAGAGAACATGATTTTGATTGATTTAATATAAGAGGGCATTAAACGAAAGAATCTTCCTGATTTCGGCTTTCTCATTCAACGTGCAAAACAATGATTGCTCCTTATAGTTTGTTGTATATTCAGAGTGGAGCTTGTTTGTAGAGTTGCATTAGGTGAATTGCATGAAAGGAGAAGCCCAAATGGCAGGGGCAAGATAAGAAGCTGGATCATTTACAGAGCATTGTTTACAGATCGACATGGATTTAAGAATCTTCGTTTTAGGGTAGGGGAAGAAGAGCGTGTCTCTTGTTTAAATTTATGTTTGTTCTTCTCAAGAACATCATCTTCATAATGTTTTTGCTCATGCTAAAAGAATATTATAAAGACAAAATTGAGGGCTGTTGTTTTATCCTAAAAATAGGAGAAATGGTTATTTTGCACGTATTGAATGCTTGCTTCTTTTGTTACTTTCTGTATAATCGTAAAAACGATAATGCTGAAAGGCGTAATAAATGATCATTGGACTTTTGAATCAAAAGGGAGGCGTAGGAAAAACTACGTTGAGCGTTAATCTTGCGGCCAGTTTTGTGCGTACCGGTGCACGGGTATTGCTTATTGATGTTGATCCACAGGGGAGCGCATTGGATTGGGCTGCTGCGCGTGAAGATGCACCTTTGTTTTCGGTTATTGGTTTACCGCGTGCAACGGTTCACAAAGAGATTACACAGATTGGTCATGGTTATGATCATATTATTATCGATGGTCCTCCGCGTGTGACTGATCTTGCTCGTAGTGCTCTTATGGCTTCGGATTTGGTGCTTATACCTGTTTTGCCTAGTCCCTATGATATTTGGGCAGCGGATGGAATTGTAAAGCTGATTGATGAAGCACGTGTTTATAAAGAAAATCTTAAATCTGCTTTTGTTATTAATCGTAAAATAGTCAATACAGCAATAGGGCGTGATGTGAACGAAGCTCTTGGCATATACCCGGTGCATATTCTTTCTTCTAACGTTGCGCAGCGCGTGATTTTTGCAGAAGCAGCAGCACAGGGGAAGGCGGTTTATGAAGTTGATAAGCAAGGACCAGCAACAGCAGAGATTGAAGCTGTTGCAGCGGAAATCAAGGAGTTAGCGCTATGAATAAAAAAATTAAAATTGGCACGAAACCAACTAATAAATCAATTCCTTTAACGGCGGATGCATGGGTAGGAAGCCCCAAAGGGAGCATGAGTGGAGGTATGAAGCGTCTCACGATTGATATACCAGAAAGTTTGCATCGATTGATTAAGGTAAGTTGTGCAAGTCGTGGGACTAAAATCGCCGATGAGGTGCGCGAATTGCTTTCACAAAAATACGGAAGAGTGTAAAAATGGTATACGATAATAAGTTTTCGTTGGTTGGAGTGCTTTTTCTAGAGATGATATCGGTTGTTTTTATACGAAGTTAATAATGATAAAAGCGCCCTCTTCTTTGTTCTTCGGATAAGGCTTTGGAGTATATGGGATAAAAACGTCCCGTACAGGTTTATTTTCTTGTAATAAAAGCATAAAATGATAAAATCATCCCGAAAGGGACGATTATGATTGAAAGCAGAATGAAAATATTGGGTTTTATTGTTAGAAATACACGTAAACAACAAGGATTAACACAAGAACAGTTAGCAACTACATCAGCGGTTGGTGTACGTTTTATCCGTGATTTAGAAAGAGGCAAAGAGTCTTGTCATGTTGGAAAAACCATACATGTGCTTTCAATGCTTGGTCTCGATATTCAGATTGAAAATGAAAAATTATGACCCGTACACTTGATTTTTATTTACACGCAAAATTAGTAGGTCAATTACAACAACAAAAAAGTGGAGATCTCACGTTTCTCTACGATACTGATTATTTGCATCAAGATTTATAGCTTTAGCTTGCATATTTTCGTAGATCTTGCGCATTACCTTCATATTATTCATCCGCATATCAAGGATAGACTTTTCAATATCTGTTAAACGCCCTTTATCGAGATTTTTCAACCGTGTATAATGTGATGCCATTGCTCGTCTAGCTGCATCATAAGGCAATCCATTTTTACGAAGCTTTGGTAGATTATGTCCTCTATTGATTAGGTCATATTGCTTAGGATCAGAAACAATCATTACATGATCTTTAATACATCTATTTCTGCTAAAGCTGTTCTGAGGCTCCCTGCCATAGACTTACTATTGGCATATCTAAACAAGTCATTTTTTACAATTTTGCGTTCTGTACTAATAAGTAACGATAAGTTATTGCTACGTCCAACATCTCAAACATGATCATACAATTCATTCCACACACTACACAGCTTCTTAGTCGCTAATGTTTGAGCACGACTTTCTACATAGTTATTTTCACGGAAAAAAATCTTTTCTATCTTGTCGTCTTCTTCAGAAATAATCGCCTCCTATCATAACACCTTTATCTAACCAATCTGGACCATATTTCTCATCAGCTTTTTTTGTAGAAAATCCCATATCACGAATAAATTCTGCTCCATGTTCAGATCTAAGAAACAAAAGTGTATGTGCTGGAGGCTCAGTCATTGCCAACCATTCCCATGCTGCGGTGCCATCACCGGCATGATCTGCAGCTTCTGACTCGGCAGTATAAATACCATTTTGATCTAAACCGCCTGCTCGTAACTCCTCACGTTCAGCATCAGTCATATAACTTTTGGGTAATTTCTTTTCCATAGGAAATTCCTTTCTGTAATCTGTCTTGAAATATTAATCTAATGATTAAATCTGATCAATCAAATTTCCTATTTTATCATTGATTATTCTGATTATTCTATCAGAAAAAACGATCATTTTTTCTGATGCAAAAATATATATTTATTTGACATTTTTTTTGAATAAAAATATATCAGTTTAAATCTAAATTGATATTTTTACTGAATATGACAAAATTTTACACTTACTTGCGTGTTTCTCGTGATGGACAAGATACAGAAAATCAAAAATTTGGCTTGTTAGAATATGCTAACAAACATGGCTTTGCTCCACTTCATATTGAAGAAGAAGTTGCAAGTAGAGGAAAAGATTGGCGCAAGCGTAAGCTTGGTGCTTTAATTGAAAAAGCAGAACGAGGAGATGTATTATTAACTCCTGAATTTTCTCGTATAGCTGGTTCTTCTCTTGCTGTCCTAGAAATTCTCAAAGCCGCTAGTGAACGTGGTTTAATTTTTCACGTGACGAAACAAAATCTTATCATGGACGGTAGTTTACAAAGCGATTTGTTTAATGTTTTGTTTGCATGTATTTAAAACATGAGATTAAATCTACCTTTGAGGTGTTTTTTGCGTTTATCACAAATAAATGTTTCATCACACTAAGATCGGCTTTAAGTGTTGCGGCTAATTTCGGAAAGTTGGGAGGAAACATCTGTTTAGAATTTACTTTTCTCTGTTTTAAAAAGAGAAAAACGTTCTGAATGGAATTATTATCGTTTTATACTGAAATGTTTTTCTTAAACTATTTTTTAAAAATTGCTTTTGATTTGAGAATATTATAACATTAGTTAAGATGTGAGGCAGTTTTGCTAGGACGGTTTTGCCAGATGTGTGAGGAGTTGAGCACCCCCCACACCTTTTCATTTTTCTCCTCTCTTTTCTGAGTTTGCAAGGTTTTTCCTTGTTATTCTTTATCTTAATTGTGTCGTAATATTATCATGTTGAGCGGTGGAATTCATGTAAAACTTTACGTATGAGGTGTTTTTTTGTTCTCGAGTGTGTGATGAATATTTTTTGAATAACACTTTGATTTATGAAAATAAATTGATTATTTTATGTTGAATAAGGATCTCGTCAAAATCTGTTCTAGGTTGAATCAATTAAAACCACCTGCTTGCACGTTACAAACATGGAGAGCTGTGTGGATAAAAACTGTTGAAGCAAAAAGTAAAAATACCTTTTATGAACTATCTCAAGTGCTAAAGGTTGTTGCAACATTTAGGGCTGGAAAAGTGTGTGATTGTGCTGGCTGCTTCTTTTATTAAGCGTAAAGATGGAAAGTGCTCAATAGATTTTATACACGTCATGGGAGATTTATCATTATACTATTCATGGGCTGCAGTGCGAAATAGGCTTGGGTGCACTAAGAGATGTTTTTTTAAAACAAGCGCATGAATATGCGATTGAAGACATATCGAACTGATTGGCTAAGAAACTCTTGAAAAGGTTTAAAAAATCTTATACAGTCGTTTCTTGCAAAGAAAAGCGAATGATAGTTAAAAAAAGAGAGATTGATGGCTGTTTAGCTATTTTAAGATGTCTTTTTTAATATTTCTGTATGGCTGATCTGTTCAAAAAAGCATCTTTGTGTTTTATGCGAAACACTGCATGTGTGCAGAAAGGGCATAGGGGGGTGTTTTTTTGAATGGGTGCGAACTGATTTTGTAGGGTGCCGGAAGGTACGTAAATTTAGGTGCAGAGAAAGCCATAAGGTTATGGAGGGTAAAATGCTGCTATCGGTAAAATGCTGAATTTTTAATGGGCTTAAGTCTTTATATGCTGCGGGTTTTTGTCGGCAGATAGTTTTTATGGCCAAAGTTCCTGTGAGAGCATTGTTGTTTTCTGTTGAAGATGTGCTGCTGATGCTGGTGATAAAATAGGCAAAGATCAAATCGGCAAGGCGAAATAGACAGAGCTAATGTGGAAGTTTCGATATTGCTGCGTAAGGTTCAAGTTTATAGCGTTTTGATGAAGTAGTATAGTAGCAATGATGATTTTGGAGCAAAGAAAAAAATATTTGAGAGAATGCGTTAAAAGTTGAAGTGGTATAAGCTTTGAAGGGTTGTTGTGCTGTTGTTTGAGCAATGTTCGCACCACGAGCGTGATTAGGTGTATCAGCATTGAAGAGAACCTGTTTAATCTCCCTCATTTGAAAGTAAGATTGAACAATAGTGTTGAAGGGGAAGTGAAAATGTCTGTAGTGCAATATAGTGATGATAGTTTTGCATCAAAAACAAAAGTTCTTGATAATAATCTTATTGATCGTGATTGGGCGATGACAAAATTTGTTGCTGCTGTTAAAGGATTAGCTCAAGTTGTTGATTATGAAAGCAATATGCTAGAGAGCAGTGGTGTTCCAGATTACGAAGAAATAAATTTATGTAAAATACGTGGTTTGCGCGATCTTAATAAAT
Source organism: Bartonella sp. OT172YNZD (assembly GCF_042193725.1). Lineage (NCBI taxonomy): Bacteria > Pseudomonadati > Pseudomonadota > Alphaproteobacteria > Hyphomicrobiales > Bartonellaceae > Bartonella > Bartonella sp. OT172YNZD. Next base: position 11,152 of record NZ_JBHILZ010000022.1, read on the forward strand.
CCATGAGCGATGTGAAGCGCTACATGAATCAAGATATTGAGCATGAGGTTGAAAGTTTGTTGTCTGATTTACAAGAAAAATTACAGCGTAATAGTGAATTACTTCAAACGCATTTAAATGCAGTTAATGATCTTTCTAGAGCTATGCAATTATCTGGACGTGCAAAAGAAACAGAAGAATAATTCAAATTGATATTGTTATATTTTCTAACATTGTCATATTATTTGTTCGCTTCCAATGTTGCGATAGCTTTTGGTTCTTGAGATTCTTGGAACATTTTTATTCTTTTTTTACTCGTTTTTATTCACACACCATTCTTTTTTATGATGGCCAAGCGAATGGTTTTAGTTGATTCATCATGAGATGGGTATGTGATAAAATAATCTTATTATATTTGGCATTAAATTTGAAAAGATTATAAATCATATGTTATTTGTTAGGTAAATGATAGGTGAAGATACCTTTAGGATATGCATTTATATGAATGGATTTAAGATGGTTCAGTGCTTTCTCTGCTGTTGCGCTTTTGTATGCCAAATGGGAGCGAGGATATTGAGTATCTCTGTTTGTGTAATTTCTGAAACAGGCAGGCAGCTTAATTTAAGGAGAATATAACGCCGTAAAGGTGAAAACAAATTCCCAACCTTACCATCATCTTTTAATTCTGCTTTACGCCTTTCAAAAGTATTCAGAGCAATGTCTTTTAAATAATGGAGATTATGCATTGTCGCACGCTTTTGTTTCTCTCGTTTTTTAATGGGGGTACGACCCTCATGTAAAACAGAATGCCATTGTGTTACTAATTCATGTGCTTTTTTTAAAAAAACATTTCTTAAGGCACCCAATCCCATTTCACTGCGGTGACCGTGAATGGTATAACGGTAAATCCATTGAGCA
>NZ_JBHILZ010000023.1:0-10756 GCF_042193725.1 Bartonella sp. OT172YNZD
TCTGATTTGATTATCCTTGCGGGGCGCCCTGCTATGGGGAAAACCTCTCTGGCGACCAATATTGCTTTTAATATTGCCAATGCTTGCAAGCGTCATGACAATAGCCAAGAAAATGAAGGGGGTATTGTTGGTTTCTTCTCACTTGAGATGTCAACAGAACAGCTTGCAACTCGCATTATCTCAGAACAAATAAAGGTTTCTTCTTCCGATATGCGTCGTGGTAATATCTCAGAAGAGCAATTTACCAACATCATTTACGCAATGCGTTCCTTACAAACAATCCCTCTTTATATTGATCAAACGGGCGGTGTATCCCTTGCACAATTGTCCGCTCGTGCAAGGCGTCTTAAACGACAACATGGTCTAGATGTCTTGATTATTGATTATATCCAACTCATGACAAGCGGTTCAAAGCGTTCATTAGAAAATCGCGTTCAAGAAATTACAGCCATTACCACCGGATTAAAAGCACTTGCAAAAGAACTCAATATTCCCATCATTGCTTTGTCACAACTTTCGCGTCAAGTTGAAAACCGAACCGATAAACGTCCACAACTCTCCGACTTACGTGAATCTGGTTCAATCGAGCAAGATGCCGACATTGTTCTGTTCGTTTATCGTGAAGAATATTATCTCAAAAATGAAGAACCCAAAGAAGGCACCTCTGAGTATAGCAAATGGCAAGAGGCAATGGAGCAAGCCAAGGGCAAAGCTGAGGTTATTATAGCAAAACAACGCCATGGTCCGACAGGAATCGTTTCCCTTGCCTTTCAATCCGATTTTACATGCTTTAGTGATTTGGAAAAAGAGGAGCAGAAAAACGCGTTAAAGGGAGCTTTAAATACCCTTTAGATAAGGTCTTTAAAGACCCTTTGAGAACACCTTTAAAACTCTTTGAGAAAAAATAAATTGGTACAAAACCTAGTGTCAAAATATACAAAACCTGCTGGCAAGCTACAGTGGTGCCGCATGCCGGATTCGAACCAGCGACCCCATCATTACGAATGATGTGCTCTACCAACTGAGCTAATGCGGCATAGGTTTGTAAGTCAATGAAACAAAACTAATTTGAGGGTAATAGCTAAAAGTACGTATAAAAGCAAGAATGCATTTTTTCAATAATTTATACATATGATTATAATTTGAAGGAGAAGTATGTAAAAGTCAGAGAAAAGTATTCTTTGACCTTAATGCTATAAAATGCTTTCCAATTTACGATAGCACTTAAATTAAGAAGCTGGGAATGTAGATCTTTAGGATGAAAAATGGTGTCAAGATAACTTAGTAAAGATAAAAACATTTTCTGATTCTTAAGAAAGAAATTTGTTGTATAAGTGATTGGGAAAATAAAGATCATCATAAACCTTTTATAATGTGCAAATAAGATGAGTAGAATTATTTGAAAAGTTACTTCTCATTTTTATGGGAAGAAAAAGGGAGGAGGATTAATAAAATTAATCACGTTTTTTTATTTAAGAGGGAGTAAAAATCATGTCGGATGAAGATCGGCTGATAGAACTAGAAATGAAGCTAGTTTACCAAGAAAAATTCATTGAGGAACTTTCTCGAGTGGTAACTGATCAATGGAAAAGTTTGGATGAGATATCTAAAAAAGTTGATGTTTTAGCGAAACGATTTTCAGATTTAAAAGAACAGAGTGTGACTGAAGCTGTTATTTTACCATTTTCTCAATAGAGAGAAGGTGCTTAAAATTTTTCTGCTAATAGTCTCTTGGATTTTTTTAGATGTAATAGGGTGGATGTCACAATGGGAGTAAGATGCGAAATATTCTTTATTACAATTGCAATTATTTACAGATTGGTTTCTGTTTAACGCATTTTGTTAGACTTGTAGAATAATTTTTATAAGCTTCTTCATTAATTTCAAGAAGTTCCAATTTTATAAGGAGTGCTGATATTAGAAGACGTTTTTTTATATGTGATTTCTAGTACTAAAATTAAGAAAAGTTTTTGTAGAGTATGAAGGAACATCCATAAAAATATATGAACTTCAATATGTTAAGTTTTTTCTGTACAGAGTTTTCTATAGATGGGAGTTAGGTTTATTCGCTAGTTTTTATTAAATTGATACAAATGAAGTAGTGTTATCATTATCTATAGAAATCATAACTGAGCCCGTATAATTTATAACTGAGCGCATATATTTATAATAAAGCGTTTTAATCCATTCTGATGATCAAGTGATTTTCAGTTGTTTTAATAGGGTGAGGTGCTCTAAGCGATACCTGTTGTGTATAGTACAGAGAGCTCTAGAAGTTTTTTTCAAGATCAAATGTACTCTTCGTTATATGTATATGATATTTTGTGAAAAGGCTTTTGTTTTTCGTAAGTTAAGATACAAAATACTATTGCTAAAGCACCAAAGATAGACCATGCGGGTAAATAAGTGAGAGTAATGCAAATTGAGGACAGAAAATCAGGCATTACCTTGCATAGAGATTGATTAAGGTGATAGATATCTGTTTGCAGAAGGCTTGTTAAAATTTTATTAAAGGGGGTTGTTGTCCAATGTGATGTGATTACAGAGTGTGCGTTATCAATGACCAATGCTATAATGGTTAGTGTAACGAAAATGAAGGACATTAATTTAAATAAAGGGTGGAGCATATTTTTTCTTAAAACTTCAACGGGACATACGTATAATGCACAAAAAAATAAGGAGTTGCATTATGATAAGAAAATAAGTTTACGTTTGTTTTGTGTTTTTTGAAAGAGGTGCCTAATTTTTCAATAAAAGTTGAGGTTAGGTTCAACAAAAGTAGTGAGGTATGATGTCTGAAAAAAAGCACGAGGAATTGAAGCGTAGCCTTCAAAATCGCCATATTCAAATGATTGCTTTGGGTGGCGTTATTGGGACAGGACTTTTTTATGGGTCAACCGAGGCAATTCAATTAGCTGGTCCCTCAGTTATTTTATCTTATCTTGTCGGCGGGCTTATTATGTATTTCATTATGCGAATGCTTGGTGAAATGTCAATAGAAGAACCGTCTTCAGGAGCATTTAGTTTTTTTGCTTATAAATATTGGGGGAGATTAGCTGGTTTCATAACAGGTTGGAATTATTGGTTTCTTTATATTCTTGTGAGCATGGCTGAACTTACAGTGATAGGGTTTTACCTTGATCATTGGATTTTGATTGATCATTGGAAGACATCTTTTATTGTTCTTTTATTTGTTACATTTGTTAATTTGTTTAATGTTCGTTTTTATGGAGAATTTGAATTTGCTTGCGCTTTGATCAAAGTGGCTGCTGTTATTGGTATGATTATTTTTGGAATTTTTCTCATTGTCACTGGACTAGGGGAAAATCAAGCGAATATTCATTATCTTTGGGACCATGGCGGTTTTTTTCCTTATGGAGCAGTAGGGGTTGTTTTAGCAACTTCTGTAGTAATGTTTTCTTTTGGAGGAACAGAGCTTATTGGTATTGCTGCTGGAGAGGCATCTAATCCACAAAAAACAATTCCAGCGGCTATTCGTCAAGTTATGTGGAGGATTATAATTTTTTATATTGGTTCTATCAGCATTATTATGATAATCAGTCCTTGGAATATGATTGGAAAAAATGGTAGTCCTTTTGTCACAATTTTCGAGACTATAGGAATTCCTGCTGCTGGTCATATTTTGAATTTTGTGGTGATTATGGCTGCTATTTCTGTTTACAATAGTGGCATTTATTCTAATGGCCGTATGCTTTATAGTTTAGCTGTACAAAAAAATGCACCACATATTTTTAGTAAACTGAGTGCTGCTCGTGTTCCTTATATTGCTATCCTTTTTTCATCATTCTGTACGGTGTTGATTGTCGTTGTTAATGCTCTTGTTCCTGATAATAGTTTCATGCGGATCATGGCTCTTGCAACTGCAGCAGCAGTGATTACTTGGGCTATTATTGTTATTGTGCATTTGAAATTTCGCAATGCCCATAAGAACAGAAAAGGCAACTTTACTTATGCGTTTGGTTTATATCCTTACGCTAACTATCTTTGTCTCTGCTTTCTTGCTTTATTATTTTGCATTATGTTTATCAGTGGTTTTGGGCAAAATGGATTGATGACTCGACTTTTTGATATGATAGGAATAAGCGTGCCTTTTCTTGAAACATATATTCCTGTACAGATGCCTGATATGAGTTTGGCAGTCATTATTATTCCTCTATGGTGCTTATTATTACTTTTAGGTTATAAACTGAAATGATAGAGAAAGAAGAGCTAATAAAAGGGATTGATTGGAATAAATCTTGGGGACTATAAAATTTGATGAGGTAACACAAGTTTTTGGTGATTTGTGTGTTTTAAGAAATATTACTGTACAGCTTACCGAAAAACGAATTGCTGTTATAGGTGCGAATGGTTCTGGAAAAAGTACATTTGTTCGTCTTATTAATGGACTCCAATTACCATCTCACGGTTTTGTAAGCGTTGATGGGCTTGATACCAAGCGCGATGCAAAAGCAGTAAAGCGTAAAGTTGGATTTGTATTTCAGAATCCCGATAATCAGATTGTTTTACCATTAGTTGAAGAGGATTTATCCTTTGGTCTCAAAAATTTAAAGCTTAATAAAGATGAAATTAAGGAGCGTGTAGATGAAATTTTACAACGCTATGAACTTCAAGATTTCAGAAATCACGCTGTCCATTTATTAAGTGGTGGGCAAAAACAACTCGTTGCTATTTCCGGTGTAGTTGCAATGAAACCAGACTACATTATTTTTGATGAGCCGACAACATTACTTGATTTGCGAAATAAGCATCGCGTTACGCAAGTGATAGAAGAATTACCACAAACGGCAATAGTTGTATCGCATGATTTGGAGTTTTTGAAAAAGTTTGATAGAGTGCTGGTTTTTGATAAGGGGGAGATAGCAATTGATGATGTACCTTTTGTTGCTATCAAGGAGTATATAAGAAGAATGTCATGATCGGTTTATATATTCCAAGGGATACGTTTATTCATAGGTTAAGTCCTGGAGTTAAGTTATTATTTCTTACGGCGTGTGGAACTTTTATAATAATGGTTTCTTCCATAGCGCTTCTTGGGTTATTTTTGTTGTTGGTCATCTTATTCTATAGAGTCGCCAAGGTCCCTTTCAAAACTGCGATAAAGCAATTTAAATCGATGGGATTGCTTTTAGTTCTTCTATTTGTATTTCAAACTATTTTTAGCGGTTGGCTTACGGGGGTTGAGGTCATATTACGTCTTGTTATCCTCTTTTCTTTATCATCACTTATTTCATTCACAACAAAAGTTTCAGATATGGTAGATGCAATTGAAGCAGGACTCCAGCCCTTTCGTTGTTTTGGTATGAATCCATCAAAAGTGAGTATGGTTATCTCTATGGCGATTAGGTTTATTCCTCTTTTGAGTGAAAAGTTTAATGAGGTACATGAAGCACAGCAAGCACGGGGACTTAACACTAACATTGTCGCTCTTGCGATACCTTTAATTATACGAACCATAAGAATGGCTTCAGAAGTAGCTGAAGCATTGGAAGCGCGTTCTTATGATGCTGATAATTGATACAGCATCTCATAATAATCAAAGTCTTTTATGTGAAAGAAGAATCAAATGAATACAAAAGATTTAGTTTATATTGCGTTATTTGCCGCTATTTACGCTGTTTTGAGTCTTTTTCCTCCTATTTATCTTCCTTTTTTGCTGGGTGTTCCTATTACAGCTCAGTCTATGGCTCCGATGTTAGCAGGCTCTATACTTGGAGCGAAAAGGGGAGCTTTAGCATCACTTCTTTTCCTTGTTCTTATTGCGATTGGGTTACCTCTATTGCCTGGTGGTCGTGGTGGAATCAGTGTTTTTTCAGGGATTGCAAGTGGTTATTTAATAGGTTTTCCATTTGCCGCATTTTTTATTGGTTTAATGGTAGAATTGTTTTGGAAGCGGTTAAATTTTATAACATTATTTGTGATAAATACTGTTGGTGGCATTGGGATAGTTTATTCTTTTGGTGTTCCATGGACAGCGTATATAACCAAAGTTTCTTTACTGAAGGTTTTAATGGCTTCATCAGGTTTTTTGATAGGCGATTGTTTAAAAGTGTTGATTGCATCCTTTGTTGCACTCGCGATTAAAAGATCTGTTCCTCTCATTCATTCAAAGCATAATAAGAATAAGCTAAAATAAATGTATTATTTTGTTATGCTGTTATTATATAATGTTCATATATTACAATAAGTTTATTGAATTTAACTATAGTGATTTATGCTATAATTAAGCATTATAGAATCTAATATGATTTATATAATTAATATTATTAAAATAAATTATTATAGTATTTTCTCTATATCTAAGGAATTTAAAGTGTACTTTAATAAATCTGATACTTTTTATTAATTATATAACAATAACGAAAGCTTTTCCATAGTGAAGGAATAATTCAGTGAATACAAAAGATTTGGTGTATATTAGGTTATTTGCCGCTATTTACGCTGTTTTGAGTCTTTTTCCTCCTATTTATCTCTTTTTTTCTGGGTGTCCCTATTACAGCTCAGTCTATGGCTCCAATGTTAGCAGGCTCTATAGTTGGAGCGAAAAGGGGAGTTTTAGCATCACTTATTTTCCTTGTTCTTATTGCGATTGGGTTACCTCTATTTCTTAGTGGTCGTGGTGGAATTAGTGTTTTTTCAGGAGTTACGAGTGGTTATCTGATTAGTTTTCCATTTGCTACATTTTCTATTGGCTTTATGGTAGAATTGTTTTGGCAGCGGTTAAATTTTATAATATTATTTGTAATAAATACTGTGGGTGGCATTGGGATAGTCTATTCTTTTGGTGTTCTATGGGTAGCTTATATGACTCAGGTTCCTTTAATGACAGTTTTAATAAGTTCATTAGGTTTTTTGGCTGGTGGTTTCTTGAAAGTGCTGATTGCATCCTTTGTAGCGTTGCTATTAAAAAATCGCTCCTCTCATTCATTCGGAAAAAAGGGAGTTCTGTACTAAAGAACAATTTTTGCCAAATGTATGTGGATTAAAAAGTACCACGGAATACCATTCTGTTTTGTCTACTTTTTTATTGGTATTTTTATCTGTATAGCTTTCAAAGGTAGTTATACGAAAATTGAATATTGCAGCACAAAAATTCATTTTTTTGCTTTCAGGAGCAATCCCTAAATAGCCAATTAATATCATTTTATTCAACATGCTTGTAAGTTTTATTCGATTTGCATATTATATGCATAACGCTTTAGGATAATTTATTATTTTTTAATATTTTCAGTTAATTAATCACTAATTTTAAAAATATTAAATTATATTAATTGTACAAAAACATGGATAATTCAGTATTCATTTAAAACTCTTGATATACATAATACCCTTATGAAGCTATTAATATAAGGTATAAAAATAAGATTTGAATGGGATGAAGCTAAAACAAAAAGTAATCTAGAAAACACTGTTTAAGTTTTGAAATAGTTGCATGTATTTTTGCAGATCCATTCTCCATGGCGAAACAAGATCGTATTGAAAACGGAGAATATGGTTAGCAAGCTTGAGGGCTCGTAGATGATTTTTTATTACTATTCGTAGCGCATACTTTCTATGACGATAAAGATTGCATAGAGGTAATCCGTGTTATTTCAGCACGGCGAGCCAACTTGAAAAAGAGAAAACGTTATAAAGAAGAAAGTTCGTTATAAAATTGATGTAGATAACTTATCACCTTTAACAGATAAACAGAGAGTTGAAGTTGATAAACTGGCTGTAAGGCCGAACAGTGCAATTGATCATAGAGATATTCCGCCACTTAATGATGCGTTCTGGAAAAACGCCGTTTTCAATCCATTCTACAAACCAACGAAAACTGTTACAACTGTGCGTGTGGATTCAGACGTGCTAGCGTGGCTTAAAAGTCAAGGAAAAGGATATCAAACACGGATTAACGCCATTTTACGTGACGCTATGTTTTGTTCAATGCCCTAATTTCTTCTCCACTTAAAAGCAGGGAAGGTGGAGTCATATTCTAAAAATCTAAGCAGCTCTCACTGCAGAGTTCTTTAAAACTCGTATTGCCTTTGCAATTAAAATTTTATAGCTTTGATCTTTAGCTAAATGATTCTAAACGATGCAATATATTTTAGATACACCACCTTCTCATAACCACTAAGATAACTTGGCTAGCATCTACCATCTGATAGGACTACAGACATTGTGATTATGTTGACTTTATGAATACCATTAACTTCCTTTCTTATAAATATAAAATAGATCCAGCCACAGAATTAGTTAATATCAATGGTGCTGATAAATTTTTAGAGGAAGGAAGATACCGTTTTAACCGTGATAATCAATGTGCTACCTTAATAATCGAAAAGTTTTCTGTGAACTCGAAGATCTGCTATTGGATTTACGTTTTAACAGGAGAAAATAGTCCTTATAATCCTGAAGTAATTGATTCTGAAAACGATTTTCAGAATATTCTTAACCCACGTTCTAAAAATTAGATTGAACAGAATAAGCAATATTTTGGGATTTTGATTCCTATAGAGTTCACTCTTTTTTCTTCAAATAAAGAGTTAAACAAATTCTTGCAGTTACACTATAAAAAATCTTTTCTCCCAAAAACGATTGATATCTTACCGGATATTGTTGGTAAGGAAGAGTTCGAAAAAAAATAGCGTTTAATTAAAGAGATAAAACTGAAATATACACAACCAAAACAATCAGACTTTTTTTGCAATGCAATCAGAAGACAACTTGCTAAAGATGGCTAAACTTTTGTTGGGTGAATTTCCCACGGATGATTATACTGAAATAGAATTCGGCTTGGATATTAAATTTAAAGAAAAAAATAATTTAAAGGAGTTTTTTTGAACTTTTTAAAAAAATATGAAGTAAATCCCGTATTTAAAAATATAATTTTTGTTGGAAAGACACATAATAATTTTGATATAATATTTAATACTGAAAATTATTAAACATAAATTTGCTATTAAAACAAGTAAAAATGATAATGGTATTTATAATGAAGGCAATATAAAAGAAAAATTAAAGCATGAAATCATAAATTTTACTGTATGCTCTTTAATAGAGCACTGTAGCGTGTAAATAGATATATTTATTAAACTGCGTGTACGCAACATAAGTAAGAATACACACAATAAAAAAATTACCAAAATATAATATTTGAATACCCAAGAGAAATATCTAAGTACCAAAGTACGGTATCCAATGAAAAAGAAACTTGTGCTTCGCATACTTAGAAATAACAGGCAAAGAAACAGTTTCTTTATAAATACTTGGGAAAATTAAAACGACAAGCGCTAAAATTATTAATTTTAGGAGACTGTGCATATACTTTTGTAACTCACAGGTTAATCTCTTCCAACCTGTTGTATTGCCGCATTTATATTGTGGGTTGTTTTGTAACTCAGAAGGGATATTAGAATTGCATAAAATTGCAAAAACAGTTGTTACTATCACCAAAGAAATAGACGCGAATGTCAAAATACCCTGAATAAAGTCAAGATTTTTTCTTATTCCTGAAAAACATACCAATGTAAAAATTATAACGCTATAAAAGGCTTTTCGCTGCTTATCTGTAAACATATTTATTTCCTGTGGAAAAATTATGATCTCAATTTCTTAAATTATTTTCTGATATAAAGACACAAACTATCTTTTAGTTTTTTCAGCATTTGCTTTTCTTTTAATAGCAATGCCCTCTATTGCATCCAGTTGCTTTTAATATTTTAGTTAACCTCGTCTATGATTTATCTATAGTTGATGATAGCTTTGAACACAGAGCTCCATAATCCCACACTCTCGCTTGCATTTTGATACCCAAATCTACCTTTCAAAAAATCCTATAGCATTGGCAACCATTTCATAAAGATTAAAGAAAAACTCTGTATTTCAAAAATACACGAAAGGGACTCATAACTGCCGCAATATTTTTTGCGCTGATGCTGGCTATTCATGTTTTAAAAAACAAATATTTTGAAATTGGCGTATCCTAAAATCCTTAATTTGTATTAATGGATTTATTTACTATATAAATTTGATACTACAGAGCCATTTTCGCTTCTAGAAATATATTGTACATTAAAAAAACTTTTTAATCACTCTTTAAATGCATATCCAATCCACAAATCATCAGCAGTTTTTATGTAAGGAAGATGAGGCAATTCTTTAGAGAGGTTATCAGCATAACGAGTGCGATATTCTGAATGAAGCAGACCATAACCATAATAAAAGATATCATCTCTTGTTATAGTCTCATTTTGATAAGACGCTTTAAAATGTGCTAATCTCTCATTTGTGATGGCATTACACCGCTGTAAACCAGTTGTTGTGCTGTCTTCTATAGAATTTATAAATAAATGGGTTTGTTTTTTGTTTTTATGTTTAAAGGATTTAGCATCTTCATAAAGATATCCTTTTTTATTATGGCTTTAGTAGGATAAACAGATTAAAATTTCTTTAAAACTTACGTCTGTAACGCCATTACAAACTCTCTTTTTTGCTTCTGTCATAAATAGATTGTAGTTGTGATGTTTTTTCTTATCAGGCGATAATAAGTGGTAGTATCTTATTGTCTCTAATATGTAACAGTTCCAATAAATTAGGTATATTCTATGAATAACAGTCTTTACGTGAAGCTCCAAATTATATTACATGCAACACCTCAAAATTAAGAAGCATATAGAGAGTATGATTGTCATTTAACAGTGTAATTATACAATCTTCAAAAGCGGGGGGAAATGATATGGTTTGCACAACA
>NZ_JBHILZ010000024.1:7500-10594 GCF_042193725.1 Bartonella sp. OT172YNZD
ATTAAAGAAAGAGAGAGTATAAAAAATAAAACACGCTTGCCTTTCCTAACAAGAGTTTCTGCTATTTTAAGACTAGTAAGGTCTTTCTCGCCTCACACGCCGTAATCAATTTTGCTCACCGTCTGCTTCTTTTAAAAACTCATAGAGCAAGCTTTAAGCGCTTCTTGTTGATGATCTAAAAGCTTTTTCGGTTCTTTTTTCTTAAGCGTAGCTTTTCCTGTTTCTTCAAAAAGACTCCAATCTATTTGACTGTTTTCTCAATCAAACAGATTAATCCTTTGAATTCGGATTTCTTGGACAGCAAAAGTGTAAGAAGCATTATCACTCCACTCTGTTTTGGTGCTATCGATAAGAATATGACAGGTGAAGATCTTTTTCCAACTGGCTGCTATAAAAACTATCAATACCTTCTTTTTTGATCTGATGATTTGTACTATAAAACTCACAATATAACATCACCCATACTATATTTGTCCGTCTATATCACATCCAAGGTATATCCTTGAAAAGCAGCGTTGCTATATGAGGAAAAGTCTTATTGCTACCATCTCATCCCTTACTAGAGAACTTTCAAAATAAACCTTCATTCTAGACGGAGTATAATGGAAGAAAGACAAAACGTACGAGAGCCTAAAAACTCGTAGGCTATGCTGAGGCGCTGTGGTGGCTTAAAATCTTTCCTCTCTAAAAAACGCGATGGCTCATATAGACCATGCCACTAAAAAGCTGAATTCACCTTTCTAGCTTAAAGCCTAGCTTCTCAATCCTTCTCTGAAGCTACTTGTACATCACCTCAGTCTAGAGATACTAAAAATCTCCCATCAAGATCTTCGTAAAATGTACAAAAATAGCGAGAGATTTCTATCACCCTATATTTAAAACCAATCCTTCCCAAAATGAGCTATAGTAGTCCTACCACGCTTATTTTTGCACAACGCACGCATCCTTTGCTCTAGAGGAAATGGGAGCTATAAACCATTGACTCGTCAAAACGCTTATAAAGGTTATGGGCATATAAGTGATGAGACAGTGTTATTAACGCTCCAGGCGGGATGTGCAACGCATTTGTGAGATGACAAACGAGGGAGGCTGGGCAGTGGGCGTTTTTATCCTTATTGGAGAATCAATTTGGCTCAATGTTAGGCGGAAGAGAATGACCTCTTTTTACATTACCCCTAGTCTGCTATGTAGAGGAAGTCTGTAAGTTGGCACTATCATACTCTTTATCAGCTCTCAATGTTGTGATAGTTCTTGGAAACGCATGATTATAGAATTTTCTTGTCTTTTGTTTAAAGCATGAAAGTTAAATCGTTATTTATCTATAGCTTTTGGGTTTATTATTTATTTGATACATTTAATCTAGAATGTAAATTGTGTTCGTATATTCAAACTAAAGTAATGGTATTGAAGCGGGGAGAATGTTGCTTTATTGAGAATAGATAATTGGTAGGCTGGTATTTCCTTTGTATCAGAGAAATTTCAACCTATTCTCTCATATTGTGCGGAGATGAAATGTTAACCGCATAATACTCCCTTTTACATGAGATGTAAGATTGATATGGTTTTCAGATTGAGAAAAGTTGTTGATCGTAGAGGAATATTTTTCTGCGAAATTCGTTTCGCTTAAATGGCAAAATAGAGCAATAGTCTCATATTTGTTATGCTGTAACGCATATATATAATCGATGGAGTCAACACTTCATTTAAGAAATTTTTTAAATAAAAAACATAAAAATAGAATTATTGAAAAAATCTTTTATTTTGAAGCTTATTTCTTACGATTATAAAAGCTGCACGTGGATTTCGAAGGCTCTGATTGTGTTCAAAAGCATGAAAAAATCAAGAAAATTTTGCAAAAAAGCTGCACCATGCGTGCAGCTTTTTATGCGTTTGCTTTAGAGCTAGAAGTTTTAAAGCATGCAAGTATCCTTACGGCTTCTATAACCATAATAGCCAAACACACTCGAAATAATGGCACCAATCAGGCTGCCTAGAAAGCCCCACCATCCTATATTGGAGGCTGTTTTTGTCGCTTTAGTTGCAGTGTTTTTTGCTCCCTTGATAGTATCCTCAAGATTGTCGGACAGTGTTTCTGCCTGTTCTTCAAGGGCTTCAATTGCCTGAGCAGTTTTTGCTTCTGCTGTCTGATAAATCTGAAGCGCATTGTTGGCTGTTCTTTGTGCTTCAGCACGGGTCATACCATCGTTCATAAGAGTATTGATGATATCACTTCGATTAAATTTTGTCGTGAGATCTTCTACACGATCAGACAGGCGTTCACCAAGATTTTTTAAAGTGGTGCGATAGTGAGAAGGATCATTTTTGAAAGCTGTTATCGCAGAACCAATATCGTTGAGTGCAGCTTGATAAGTTTGTTTCAACCGATCAGGGTTGAGACCAGGAATGTCGCTTTTATTGAGAAGAGTGCGCAATTCATTATCAAGTTGGTCAAAATTGATGCCATTGTCACTGTTTTTTGCAAAAAACTTTTCAAGACTTTCGCTGTTTAATTTTGCAAGTATAGGGGAAATATTGGTTTTGAGGTTGTCAACGGTTTGTTGGACCATGGAGCTGTTTTCTAGAGCAGTTTTAGCTCCTATCTTTGCTGTAATAGAAACCACGTGAATGGCTTGGAGGGTCATCAGTAATGTTATGAGAGCCCAAGTGAGAAAGCCATGAAGAGTCCCTGACGATTCAGAAAAACGTCCAGATACAAAGCCTCCCAAGGCTAGGCTAATCACGGTAACGATAACAGAACCCGCGCCAAAGGAGAGGAAAGAGCCTTCAAATGGCGTTGAAGAGGTGAAATCCATTTGGCTTAAGCCTAAAGCTGCTACCAGAAAAGAGAGGCAGATTGAGGTGGCAAGGGCTGTCACCAGTCCCGCAAAAATTGCGGACCATGAAATAGGGGTGTGAAAGAATGGATATTTTGTTTCTAGAGATCTGTCTCCTAGAAAATTCGTATCAAATGGTGTGTCTTCAGGAATGCGAGTTTCCATGTTTTATCTCCTTGAATATGCTGGAGATAAAATGTCTTTTTACCAATTATGTTCCAAAAGGGGTAAAGAAACGCTAAAAAGAGATAGAAAATACT
>NZ_JBHILZ010000025.1:0-10553 GCF_042193725.1 Bartonella sp. OT172YNZD
AGCAGCACGATCACGCCCCCAATAGTGCACCACTTCGCGCGCATTCAAAGCACGCTCTGGCAATAAAGCTGGGCGGGCACACGCCATGCGAACAACAGGCGGCAATTCAACCGATAAAAAATGATACGCAAAACTACCCTTTGGCTTGGTTGTTGAGCAAGCGCACACGCTCAAGCTCAATACCACAGCCAATAGTTGGCAATACTGCATTGACCTCCTCCATTTTTGTAAGCTTTTGTTCCAAAGCCGAAAGCACCCCTTGCGCTCGATGCTCGGCTTCAAACGCTGCTTGCCTTTGTCGCTCCATCTCAAGCTGTGCGCGTGCAGAAGCCTTGGCAATCTCCAACTGCCAATACAAATCACGCGCCTTTTCCGCCTTTAAAATTTGCGCTTTCATAAAGCCAAAAGCCGCCAACATCACACTGACCAAAAAAAGCAGACCAAAAGACAGTTTTGAAAGTGGGCTAAACATTGCGCTTATCCCCCCACCCCGTTATCTCCACCCCATCATAGGAGCGGCTATGCCGCTTATGGGAATGTTTCCTATTAGAAAAATCCATAGAACCAAAGCCACGATGCACCCCCAAATTGCCAACAATAATCGCCACCATCGAAGGAATAGAAATGCTCGCCATATCAACAATATGCGGAGCCCCCCACAAACCACCAGAAACGAGCAAAAAAATAACCCCCCAAGCAAACCAAAAGGACCACCATAAATAGAGCCTAGAACCACGATAAGAGGGCTTCATGCTTTCACCTCGCCTCCAAGCCCCAAAAGCTTTTTGGCGCGGTTCAAATAAATCAAACGTTGCACAAGTCCATTCTTGCCCCCATTGATCGCCTTGGTAATCCTGAGATAATCATCTTGATCAGCCAGCCTATTCAAGCCTTTCATTTGCCAAAACCAAACAGCAGACCAAAGCGCTGCTGGAAACTTTTCCACCTCTTCTGGAAAAGCCTCACAATCAACCGCTTGTTCATCGACTAAGCGCCAAAACTTCGTAAAACGACGATAATTATTCCGCCCCGTTAATTGGATCAAACCACGCCCCTTAAAGTGCACCCCATCCCCAGAGTTGAAATTGCCTAAATCACGCCGCCCCTCATAAGCACGCCCTGAGGCATATTCACAAACGGTAAAAAAGCCATCACTCTCATGCGCACATTGGCTTAAAAAATGGGCAACACGCAAACGGGTCGTGATCGCCCCATAAGATAAAGCTTTAGGCAACACGCGTGCCATTTCAACAATAATAAAATCTTGGCGCGCATGATGCGCCAGTTTAGGCGCAAGGCGATGAAGAAAAGAGGCATCTATTGAAATCATAACAAACCACTCAATGAATAAAAGTCCATGCGCAGTTTATCGGAACTCCACCCCCCAATATAAGCCTGACACTGTCAGTCAAAACTCTCAATACTCATAAAACTCTGGAAATAACGAACCTTGTGGTTCTTGCAAAGATATTTTCTTCTTCAAGCGATAAGCCGTGCGCACATGCATACCAGAAACAGCAGCGGCAGCATCAACCGACCAGCCTTTTTGCAACGCTTGCACCATTTTTTGCCGCCGTTCAGCATCTCTGCCAAGGGGGATAAGAAGGCGCACACCCGAACCATTAAAACAAAAATGGTTGATCAACTGCTCGGCTTCTTCAAACCCAACAATTTCAATCAACCAATCCGCACTCTCAAGACGCCCAGGTATATAAACTTCTCGTCCACCAAAAGCCCGCATCATATTCCATGCTGCTTCACTGCCCGCAACATCAGCTATTTCTCGCAATAAGGCAGGAAAATCGCTATAGATTTCCTCTTGCATACATGCTTACCCCTCGCTTTTAACACCTGTACGGATTTTTCGCCCCCAAACATTCATCACTTCTCTAAAGTCGCCCCCTTTCATCTCGCCCAAAGCTTTACCACTCAACGCCATAACACTTTGGTGAAAAGCCCCAAAGTCAAACACAGCATCGGGATTCAAACGTTTCCATTGGGCACACAAAATGGAAATGCTTGGTTTCTTCCTCCATGAATCTTCGCGGTTTTTTCCTCTCCAGTCAACCCCACCCTCACGCTGCAACCAACCTTTCAACGCCTCAATGGCTTTGCACGCATCATCGCTATCGCGTAAAAAGCGAATATGATCAATCCCAGTCTGTCTTTTCACAAAGGCAAGCAACGCCTTATCTGAACGATCACGAATAATGCCAAGATTCCACCCAGAAATCCAAAGCGCCTGTAACTTCTTGGCATATTTTCCCTCTAAACGCTTCACATTCGGCTCAAAACCACACGCTTTCATTTCAGCGACGACTAAACGCTTCTCTAAAACACTCAAATCTTTCGCCGATTGCTTGCCTGTTAAGCGATAGAGCAGTGCGCGATAGGTCTCATCATCAAGACCTAACGCGCATTTTCCCATATGAAGGACAGCTAAAGACATCTCACCCCCTCACGTCTTCGCCAGATCAATGGTCACAGCATGCCAAGCGCTTTCTAGGCTATCGCGCTCATAAAAACGCACATATTCCTTAGATGTCGTCACACGGATCGCTTCACGAATGGCACGCATCGCCTCTTTCCAGCGTGGATCATCAATATCCAAACGCAACAGCATAAAGATCTCCCCCCGATTCACCTTGCCTTCTTTATCCGTATTAAAAGCACGCGTAATAATCGCACGGATTTCAGGGCGTGCATCCGCAGACCATTCATTCAAACACTCATCAAGAAGACTTTTAGCAATTTGCAATTGCGGTCCAAAATCAACACTTTCCTGTACCTGCACCTTAATGCGTTGCAAACCATCAAAGCTTGTGTAAGTACAATTGCCCTTTTTGCCACGCCGCTCCACACCATATTCTTGCGCAAGCAAGCTATCAAAATCACTCAAATCCGCAATCGTATGGTTGTTAAAACGTGCAATCCTTGCCGATAATTCTTTCGCAAAACCCATAATTTTGCGTACCGTTTCATCCTCTAACAAATCCGCAGGGCGGATCAAACTTACCGGCACCAAAGCCCCTTTTGCATCCTTCATATAACGCGTGCCTTCAAGTTCAATTTGTGGATTCATCACCAATGTCCTCCTTATGTTTTTTGAAACCGACGAAATGGCACAACATCCCCTGAAGAATGCGCACATCCCGCTTTCAATTGCCAACGACACCGCATAAGCTCATGACCTAAAACGTGGTTATAGCCTGCCAAACGACGCAAATACTCATTCAATTCTCGAACATCTTGTCCATGCAGAAAAATGCCATTCAGTTCATGTTTTAACAAGGCAGAGCGCAAAGCAATCAAGCTATCTCTCACCATATAGGGGTTGCGTTCCATCATTTTCCGCCTCCAAAATCCATATAAATCACGCTATTGCTCTCATCCGCATCAGAGCCTTCACACTCAGCCAAAACTTCTGAAACTTGGCCTTCCAAAATCGCATCGGCCTCCCCCAAACGGTGAACACTCAACTCCAATTCAAGCAATAACGCCAAATCAACACACAATTTAAGCTGTTCTCCAATATCAAAACCGCATTGATAATCGTCATAAAGACCAACAAGCGTATCGGATAATTCTTTGTCGCATAAAGAGATCATGCCAATTCCTCCACGTCACGGTTTTTCCATGCCGCTTTGACATGTTTCAAGGTTACCTCACACCCATCTCCAAGCGCTGCCATGCGTGCCAACATCATGGTTTTGTCAATTTGCCGCAAAGCTCCAGCCTTTAAACCAATCCCTGTCAAAAACTTTATCGCACCAACATCTTCAATTCCCCAATCATGAATGCGCGCCGCAATATCCTCACTATAGGGCTTGCGCCGTTTCAAATGCATCGCCAATCGGCTTTTAATTTGCGCATAAGAGGGACCATTTTGACGATGAACCAACCGTCCCGAAATTTCATCATTGCCAACCAAAGCCAACCCCGTACCATTGATATCAACAAAGTGGCGCAACTGATTAATCGCCTCATCCGTTAAATTTTGCGCCTCATCAACAATCAACAACGTGCCACTGCCCACGCGCTCTAATTTCTTACCAATCGCACGCGTTAAGCGGGTGGGATTATATTCCACCACTTCCAATTCTGCTGCCATATCATTCAAAATACCGTGAACACTGCGCGTATGCGGGCTGGCTGTCACCAGATAAACATGCGGGCGGGTAGAGCGATAATGGCGGCAGGTTTCGGTCTTGCCACTGCCCGCATCAAGCGTAATCATCACCATATCCCCCGTGCTTTGTGCCAGTGTTAAAGTATCAATGATCTCACTGGCTATACGATTCCTCTGAAAGGCTGGTTTTTCAGGGATCTTCTCCAAAAACCCCGCCGTTTCCTTTAAAACCTCAACCCATTGTTGAACCTTCGCATTTTGCTTACCCAATTGCCCCGCATAACTGCCCGCATACCATTGCGAAAACGTCCCATCCGGCATGCCAATGCGCCGCGCCACCTCTGCTTTCGACCAATCATTCATTTGCCCCAAAGCTCTCACCGCATCCACAAGCTCATTCCATAAAGCAATGTCATCACTGTTGCGGTTTTGTGCTGTTCCATTGGGCTGGATTTTAGGTCGCGCCCAAGGATTTTTATCGACCGTTGCATTTATCGCGTTTTTCATCTATAATCTCCCTCTCGTATTGATCTAGATTCGTATTGATTTTAGATTTTATTGAATGGGTAGGCTCCCACCTACCCATTTTTGTTACTCTAAAGCCGTACGCGATACTAAAACGGCTAACCTTGCAAATCCCCTCTCTTTCTCACACATCAGGGAACTTGCTAACTCCACGCATCTCACCCGATCAGGCAAAGATACCTAGAAACTTCATGTATTGATTAGACTTTTAAAGGATTAAGATTCCTCCCCCCCTTTCTTTGTTAACGCTTCAACCCCGCACATGGACCTCAACCGGTCCCCTTAAATCCCCCCTCTCTTTTCCTATTTCCTTATTCTATTGCTTGGGAAACTTGATCACCTCACGCCCCTCATCAGAGGCGGAAAGCTTTCTCAAAGCTTTATGCAAATGCGTGCTAAATTCTTCCTCCCCCAAAACCTCATCATCGTCTGCTGTCAAAGCTAAATTCCCCACATTGTTTGGCATCAAGCGGCTCACCTTTGGCTTTATCGGAAGCTTAGATTTGAACGCTTCATCCTTTTTCTCAAGGCGCCCATAAACATCGGCCAAATGATCAGGTGCAAGCTTTGCCGCTAGCTGTTTTTCTGCTTTAACAGCCTTCACATATTCTTTACGCAAACGCCCATTCAAGCGCGCCGCCTGCTGGTCGTAAAAACCTACATCACAAAGGCATGGTGCCAAACAAAGCAACCGATTATTCAAATCATAAACCCGTAAATCTTGATGCAAATTATCCGGATCAAAGCGTACAATCACCTTCTTCCCCGCATGCTCATTCAACGCCCGCGCCCAATAACGATTGCCATAAAAATGGATCTCCCCCGTACCCTTTTGCGCACGCAATGCCTCAGAGGTTAAAAGCCATAAAGCCCGTTGTGCCGCCGTTGCTTGCCGAACTATCGTCCCCTCGGCTTGCAAGCTCTCTGCAAAGGTCTCATCAAAACTGCGCCCCGCACAATTGAGCGCCTTGCGCCCTGCTTGCCCATTATGCGCCACAATCTGTGCACCAACATGGGCTTTAAACGCTTCAAATCCTATCGCGCGTTTTCCATAATCTTCAGGCTTGGCATCCGGTTTATTGCCCGTATAAGCCCCTGCACAAAAGGGATGTTTGGAAATCGCTTCTGCCAGATCACGCCATGCTCGCTCAATCGGTTTAGACTGTCCGCTATAAGGTGTCGTCCATTGCAATTGCACCCCCAAACTCGTCAAAAGCCCTTGCGGATCATCCGGCTTAATCTTAAAGCGAAAGCGGTTTTGCACACCTCCAGAAATCCACTTGCTGGTAAAGGCACGCCCATTATCCAAAGTCATACGCTCCGGTATGCCATAAGCTTCCACCATGTCCCCAATCACCAAACGAACGATTTCCCAAGTTTCAGCATCCGACAGGCGCCACGATAAAATCTTGCCCGAATAAAGATCTTGAATGGCAATCAGATAAAGCCGCACAGGCTTCTCTGTCCAAGGAACATTCACAAAAACATCCAGCTTATGCCCATCCATATTCACCGCTTGCAGTGCATGCAAGCTCGAGCGATCACGCCGTTGGGCTGGATAAAGCTTTTTTGCCTTTTCTTCTCCCTCACGCGCTAAAACCACAACCGCTTTGGAAATTTGCGCCTTAAAACGACGCCGCAAAGCCCGCTCAGAAGGAATGGGCTGCCAACCCCGCTCCTGCGCAACCGAAACCATGCGCCGATAACACGCCGAAAAAGCAGGACGAGACGAGCGCAAATAATCCGAACAAAAAACCTCCCACGCCCCCTCATGACACGGCGCAAATTGCGAAACATTCTCTTCACCATAACAAGGTGCAAGCGCTGCCAACCAATCAGGGCGCTCATACCCTTCAACCATCTGCCGCCAATTAAAAAGCGACATCCGGCTCACACCAAATTGCACCGCACTCAAACTTGCCGCATCATGCACACCCATACCGGCATGGAGCAAATCTTCCCAAAAGCAAAGTGCCTTCAAACGCTCTTCACAGCGCCTTTTATGCGCCTTGGAAAGCCCCTCATAACGCACCCAAATGCTTGTCTTTTGCTCCCCTTGCGTTTGTTTCACATCAACAGCCCCACCAAACCGCACCAACAACGCCGCCCGCGCCCCCTCCGGCAATAAGGAAATGTGATACTCCCAAACCGGCTTGGTTTTGCCTCCCACTTTCCTCGAAAGTTCAGAATTTTTTCTCCAATATGCTCGTCCGTGGTTTTCAAGACTTTTATATGTTTTCGGCAACCCTGGCAAAGCTGCTTCAGCCAATTCGGCAATAGTAAACCATTCCTTCATGGCTGCCCCCTTTTAATGCGAACCGGCGTTGCACGCATGGCTTTCAATTGCGCCGCAATCTCCCGCTGTTCCTGCTGCAACCGCGCAATTTCTGCTAACCGCGCCTCATCCCCTTGCAACAGCAACAATCCATCTTCACTCACCACCTCATCCCAGAGCCAAAATGCCTCTGTCGCCCGCACAAATGCCTTAAAACGCGGCAGGGAAATATCCACCTGCTTACTTTCCGCAACATAAGCATCTAAACTCGCCTTACTTAAACACCCAATCCCTAAATAATGCGCCATACGCTCCGCAATCACACTGCGCTCATGTCGGCATTCTCTCAAAGCCCGCGCCATCGCACGCTTAATGCGTGAGCGAAACCGCCCTAAATCAATCTGCGCAACGGGTTCGCGGCAGGGAAAAACCGGCTTTTGGAAAAAATCAAGCTGCCCGCAACCATGCCTCTTCATGCCTGCTCCTCCCCACATTCTCTTGCAAGATAAGCACAAAACCGCGCCTTTGTCTGCGCATCTGCTCTCTGCCACACCCCTAATAACTGAGCAAAAATCCGTTCCTGTTCATTAATTTGCGGAGGCGTATTAACCCCATTGACCAAATCAACAGCCCGCCGTAAATCTCCCTCAACCTGTTGCAAAGCAATTGCCACCCGCCGTTGCGCAACCGGCTCCATCTTGGCTAATTTCAACAACTGCGCTTGATTATCAGCCAATGCCGTGCCACGCAAAACCGCCCGCAACTCCGGCTGTAAATGCTGGGCAATGTTGTTAAGACGTCTTACTGATTTTGAAGACAAACCAATACGGTCCGCCACATGTTCGGCAAAAGATAAAACTGTCCCTTTACCACTTTCTTCATCGGTATGAGCAATTCGGTCAAGTTGACCGAATTGCTCACCACCGATCAAAGGGACAAGTTGTCCCTTTGATTTTTCATCCCCTTCACACCCAGTTTCATGGTGCTCTGAAGAGCCATCATTTGGCAAAGGGTCAACTTGACCCTTTGCCACTTTGTCCTTTGTATATTGATTACCACCGATCAAAGGGTAATGTTTACCCTTTGATTTTCTGTCGCCACCAACCTTAATTTCCCCATACTTCTTTTCCCACAACTCGCGGTAAGTCTGGACAAAAAGCGCACGGTCAATCACTGACAATTCATTGCGAAAGAGGTTTTCAGCTACTTCTAAAAGCGCAGCATTGTCCTTATCAGCCTGCACCACAACCGCATCAATTTCGCTATAGCCTAAAAGCTCCGCAGCACGAAGCCGATGCGCACCAGCAATAAGCGTATAATTGCCTTCCTTAGCATTGGGGGTATGGCGCACCGTAATCGGATTCATCAATCCCTCCCGCGCCATTGATTGCGCAAGTGCCTTGGCATGCTCATCATCTACAGGGCGTATACGCTCCGGCACCACAATCAAATCTAAAGCAATCTCTTGAAACTGTGCCATCACGCCGCCGCCTTTCTGATCTCTTTAAAGAATAAATCCATCGCACGCCCCGCCCATCTTCGATAAGCTTTCGCAAAAACGGGTTCTTCCAAACGCCGGTTAATCACCTGCAATGACAGAGAAATAGAAGTCCGCTGCCGTGCTTGTATGGCAACAATACGCCGCCGCGGCACCTCAAACTGATAATGCAAGATATGAATAACAATCTGTCGCGCTAACGCCGCATCAAATAAGCCATGCGGTGGGTCAATAATATACCGAATCGGCAGATGCTTAAATCCACCACTCACTGCCTTAAAAGAACAGGCAAGCATCACCTGTAAACGTTCAACCTCCGAATAAGGATTAACGATATCGCTTCTGGCTTCTGGGGTCCATAAATTACAAGCAGCAACCATAACCACCCCCGATAAAAATAATATGACAACCCCCTAATCGCCAGAACCAACCCATCCAAACGGCTGTTCTATGATGCAACTCTCTGCAATTTATCTTGCCCATTTCGTATTGATCTTTAGACATTGATAAACCTCTTTATCTTATGGTATTTAAATTCATGGCAAATGCGCAAAAACGCAAAGCCGTGTAACGAAGTTTAAGCAGCATTACCGCGCAAAGCAGAATGCGCACCCGAATCTGTATTGGCATGTTTTGCTGCTTTAAAAATGCGACGGCGACTTTTGGGGTAGCGGTCGCTAAAAACCTGCTCAACGGGCAAACCGATAAAATCGGCAATAGCGCGTTCGGCTTTCTCGTTAGACCGTGTCCAAATGTGTTGAACACTGGATGACGGTAGTTGATAAGCTTTCGCGAGCTCCGCCAAGGTCATGTTACGGCGGCGTAGCTCAGCTAAAATACTATGGCGATCCCATGTTTGTGTGGTTGTCATAAATTTCGCTCCTGCTTCAAACGGATGCTCCCACATCCGTTTTTTGTGGGGTTAATTGTAAAATATCTGCCCTCTATATCGGGCGGTAATTATAGGTATACAGCCTAAATAGGCTTTTGTAAATACCCAAATGTCATTTGGAGTGATTTTTTTGGCACGCCCTGAAAAAGAACCTACAACAGAACTGGCAAAACGATTGCGTGAAATACGGCATACCCTTGGTTTTACAGAGCGTAAGCAATTTGCTAAACATTTTGAAATCCCCGAAACGACTATGCGTAATTATGAAACGGGTTTACGAGAGCCTCCTGCATCTATAATGCGAATATATAAAGATCGCTGTGGAATATCCTTAGACTGGCTTGTCACTGGTGAAGGCGAAATGTTTAGTGACATGGCAAAAGCGAAAGCAGCAGGCTTTAAAGCACCCACCATTCCTGCTGGTCTCATGAAAAAGCTTGGTCGCATAGCTTATACAACCTATCGCGATGCTAAAATAAAACTCCCCCCTGAAGATATAGCGGAACTCGCGGCGGAACTTTATAGAAAACTGCAAGAGCTTGTTCAAGACATCAACGACACGGAAGAGGTCGAAGCAACTTTCCCTCTTCTTAAAATTCATTTAAAGCGTCAAATAGAGGCTGAAAGAGTACATCTAGAAACTACACAAGATACGGCTTAATGCCTCTCTAATATGAAAAATGAAAGTGGAAATCTTTTTACATTAAAAAATTTATATAAATTATTGATAAAAAATGCTTTTTACTCAATTTTTAGAGATTTCCACTTATATATGGAAATCTTTTTTGCTTTTTGGGTCATTTTTGGCTGATTTTGGAGTGAGCTTCACAATTTACCGAATTTTTTTCACAGGGTCTTCAAAGGCGGTTTTCTGGGCTTTCACAGACTTTTCAAAATTTTTCACAGGGTTTTCAAAGACCTTTCAAAGCCTTCTCTCATTTTTACCTTTGAAACGCTCTTTTTTCTGATTTTCACTATTTTTCGCTCTTTTTTACAATTTTAGGTGTCAAAATCTATTTTGACAAAACGCGCATTTAATGCTAAATTTTATACATAAAAACAACAAATTACCACGTATTCCTACCTAATCCCACCTTTTCCCACTTAGTACAAAACCTAGTGTCAAACTACAAAGGTGCGGGTTTTGTAAATAAAGGTGTAGCTTGCCAGCAGGTTTTGTATATTTTGCCACTAGGTTTTGTACCAATTCATTTTTTTTCAAAGAGTTTTAAAG
>NZ_JBHILZ010000026.1:0-10358 GCF_042193725.1 Bartonella sp. OT172YNZD
AAGAAAAAAAGAAGTGGTTAAAAAAGAAACCCACTAAATTTACCGATAGCAAATTTGGACAGACTAACAAAGCCTATGAGAGAAACGACCTGTTTGATCCTAATAAAAGGGTTAAATGGACTGAAAAACAGGAAACGATATGGGGCACCAATGTTGAGAGAATGGCAGCAGGAAGAGCACCCATAGGATTTGATGGAAGGTCTGTTGAGTTGCATCACCTAAAGCAAACGCCTGAGGGGCCCATAGCAGAAATGAGCAAGGAATCTCATAATAAATATAGTTCTGTGATTCATGCTAATCCAAAAACACATCAATCGCTTATAGAGAGAGAAAAGTTTGGTAAGTGGAGAGAGGAATATTGGAAGGAACGTGCTAAAGGGTATAGAGAACAAAAAAACAGTAATTTAGGAGGACTAATTGATATGAAATGGGGTATCATAGGTCTAAATTTTGACAGATGGGGACAGGAGCATCGGCAGTAGTGATCTACCGGTTGGTGAAAAGAGAAAGACAGCAGCTTATAGAATAATTTATGGAGAAATAATCGATGAAAACCTATACCTTAGATGATGTTGTAGAATTAGTTGATAAATATAATGGTGATATTATCAATTTTGGTACTGAAGATGATGCAGTTGGTGATCTTGTTATTGAAAAGGCGGAGAAAGCACTCGGTTTACAATTCACATCATCTTACAAGAGTTTTTTAGAACATTGTAAAGGCGGGGATATTGGTGGTGATGAAATCTATAGTCTTTATGAGAATCCTATAGGTGTTCCTTTTGGTGATATTGTTTTCCAAAACTTAAATTATTATAGAAAAAATGGTTTTGTGACACCAGAACAGCTTGCCGTTAGCAGAACAGATTTTGGTGAAACCTTTTACTTTGATTATACGCAGTTTCGGGATGGTGAATGCCCACTCTATGTTATGCTTCCATCTGAAGATTGCGAATATTACGCAAGTAATTTTTATGAATTCCTTTGTAAAAGAATTAAAGAAAGCGTGGGAGTTGAGATACCTGATGGTGACCAACCGATTGAAAAGACTGAGAACACTCCCACTCCGCAACCTATCCCTTTTTACAAGCGTTTTTGGAAAAAACTATGGAAGAGGTGAAATTGATAGGGGAAATATGAAGCGTTTATAATACAGACCTTACAACTGTTTAGGGGGGTGATATTGTTTACCCAAACTGAAATGATAGAAAACAAGGCTTAGCAAAACCAGAACAGCTCGTTGTGAGTAGAACAGATTTTGGTGAAACCTTTTACTTTGATTATACGCAGTTTCGGGATGGTGAATGCCCACTCTATTTTGAGGTAATATCTGGAGATCCCCTTTATTACGCAAGTAACTTCTATGAATTCCTCTGTAAAAGAATTAAAGAGTATGCAGGGGAAGATTTATGAAAACCTATACCTTAGATGATGTTATACAACTAGTTGATAAATAGGATAATTGCGATTTATTGCTTATTATGAAAACATCTAAATGGAAATTTGTAATTATAGAGATGAGCAAAATCCCTTTTAATAGACCGTGTCAGTCTTGTCAGTGTTGTCAGTTCTTTTTAGAGCCTATATTATTTTTTTAAATGAGAGAAAATTAAAAACATTATATTTCAATAGGTTAATGTTTTTAAGACATAATTCATATCAATTGTACAATCTTTAAAGATAACCAATGATGTGAATTGATTAAAACTTGTCAGTTATGTGTCAGTAAATTGAATTGATAAACTAGATTATTTTAGTGAGTAATTAAAATGTGCTTTATGAAAAGCATATGATCTTTTAAAGCCTTCAAAAGACAGTTTATAATCATAAGAAATGTTATCAAGACTATTATGGTTATGAGTTTTGAAGGGGTTTTGAGTTTTGACGGTTGCTGCTATTATGTAAAAAACGATAAAAATTAAAAACGTTATATTTCAATATATTAATATTTTACAGATCTTTTAAAAACAACCTATATTGATAATACAACCTCTAAATTCAATCAATAATATACGTTTTGTAGGGGTTTTGACAATTTTTATACCTTCAAAATCTATAAGCAAAATGAATATATATAACTCTGTTTAAACAAAGCTTTTTAAAACAATAAAGCTATCATTTTAGATTGCGATATAATCTTTTAAAGGCAATGTAAAAGAAGCGTATTCACTTTAAGATAGGGTTTCTTAAAAGTTTTAAAGCAATCCAAATAAGAGTGTTTAAAAGTGCAAATGATTTCTTTTTAGAATAACGCATATAAACTATTATTTAAAAGATTGTATGTAAGCAATTTATAAAGGGGGTATAGAACCTATAGGTTATAAGACCTTATACCCCTTTGTGAGGTTAACATGCCTATCATCTGAGCATGCCAAATCTATTCAGTTTCTCTTATTTCTAATTTTGGTAAGTTCTTAATAATTTTCATTGTTTCTAAACTTACAGTAATAACCCTTTGAAACAACTCTAGAGGGTAGGCAGGGTTGCCAACGGTTTCAACAGCATAGCGATTGGCATCATTCACAATACCACTCTTTTTATCAGTCTTTACACATTGACGCTCCATAACCCATTCAAGAGCGGGTCTACCATTGACGATATACTCATAAGCTTCAAAAGGGATATCTGTCATGATGATATTGCTATTATAAATAACAGTTGATTTATCTTTCTCTTTACCTGCTTTTGCGAATTTCATTTCTGTGACGTAGTAAAATTCTTTAGGGTTCGTGATCTCTGTAAATTTTGGATTACCCTTTTTAAAGGTCACTGGATAAGGCTCTACATTCTCATAATTCACGTGCAAATGCCCTAGTTCACGTCCAGCATTAACAAACTTCCAAAAATCTTCAGCGCTTTTTACACAAGGGATGCGAGGCAACTCTTTAGAGAGGTTATCAGCATAACGGGCACGATAATCTTCTGAGTGAAGTAGACCGTATACGTAATAAAAGATATCTTCTTTTATTATAGTCTCATTAGGATAAGCAGCTTTAAAATGCGCTAGTCCCTCATCCGTAATGGCATCACTCCTCTGTAAATCAGCTGTTTTGCTGTCTTCTGTAGAATCCATAAATAAATGAGTTTGTTTCTTGTTTCTATCTTTTGAGACCGTAGTGTCTTCGTAAATATAGCGTGGAAAGCATTGTCCATTTTCTATCACCTGAACATCGGGCAGAGCCGTAGTCATAAGCACAGAAAAGCCTCCCATTGCTCCTATACCTGTAACTTGAATCACTTTATTTCCAATCATTTCCCTTATCGGAAATATACGCGGCATTTGATAGACTCTATGGTTAAAAATACGACTATAGTAAAGCCATTGCTTCGTAAAAGGACGATATAGGCTTTGAATAAGACATTTATCTTCAAATTCAAAAACCTTTCCTCTTACAAACTCTTCTTTCAGACTACTACTCCAACAAATTTTTGTAGCATCAACACTAACAAAATCGTTTACAGCATTTGCACGTAACTTACGGTCAGCATGCGGATAGACATTATTAAAACGTTCCACTTCGCTATTATAGAAAGCAATCATATAACTCATGTTTTTTGCTAAAATTTCACGATTTGAGTTATATGCCCAAGCATCACGATTAGTTTGTATACCACACGAAAAAGTTTCAAAAAGCTTTTTCTTATTCTTACCTTTCTTAACACCTATGGCTAAAAATGCTTTAAAATTGTCATCCCGTTGATTTATCCAATCACCGTGCTTATCTGGTATAATGATTTGCCAACCTTGTTTACTCCGTGTAATACCATCAATGCTTCTAAGGGATTCAATCATTGTAAGCTTTTCTTGCCTCGTGAGATAGTCTCCAATATCACGAAAATATATCTTACCACGCTGTTGTGTATTTGGATTTTTTACGAGAACGGAAATCGCTATAGGGGCTCGAGATCCAGAACCAAAAATTTTACCACCTTCTTTTCGAGAAAGTTCTCCAGAAGTTCGTTGATTACCCCGTAAATGGAAAATATAAAGGCTGCTAAATTCCTCAACGAGGCACTTTCGTAGACTGTCCGTAGAACTTCCATTAATAAAACCGGCATTTGTGACAAATCCGATTACCCCAGCATTATCAATACGGTCACTAGCCCAGCGAATGGCACGAATATAGCTATCATAAATTGCTTGCATATTGGTTGCTTTTGAATGAGCAGCATAAGTTTCACTAATACGTTTATCTAAAATCGGATAGGGTGTGTTTTTTGCATTATCATTTTCGTTTTTTTGCTTTGTTGAATAAGGAGGATTGCCGAAGATAACTTCAACATTCAGTTTCTTTTGAAGTTCTAAATATTCACTGTTTTCTTTTAGTATACCTTCCATAAGGTCTTTTTCTTTAAGCATCTGAAACGTATCAGCCAGACCAATATGCTTGAAAGGAATGTAATCACCTTTCATCAAACCATGATAGGTTGCTTCAATGTTAATGGCTGCTATGTAATAAGCCAGTAAAACAATCTCATTGGAATGGATATCATGACGGAATTTATATTCCATATCCTCTGGTTTGATGAGATTTGATTGTAAAAGCCGTGTGATAAAGGTACCAGTACCTGTAAAAGGGTCAAGAATAGAAACACCCCGTGACCCCAAGCTTTTTCCAAACTCATTGCGTAAGACATCATCAACAGAATGAATGATAAAATCGACAACTTCAACGGGGGTATAAACAATCCCAAGCCTATCCGTTGTCTTCTTAAATGCCTTGGCAAAAAAATCTTCGTAAAGCTTGATAATAAGATTTTGTCTTGCCTGTGGTTCGGTAATGCCAGAGGCACGGAACTTTACGCTGTCATAAAACTCTTGTAATTCTTTGGATTCTTCCTCGATATTGGTTTTATCGAGTTCTGTTAAGATTTTTTCCATTGCTTGCGAAATGGCATTGTTTTGCACAAATTCATTGCCTTCAAACAAGGCTTCAAACACGGGACGCGTTACAAGATGTTGCGCTAACATCTCAATGGCTTCTTCTTGTTTTATCTCACTGTTTAAGTTGTTTTTTAATTCCTTATAAAACGCATCAAAGGCATGATAAGCTTCGCTTGTCTGATCAGAAAGCATAGTTTCAAGGCGTGTGATATGGTTTTGTGCAATCTCAGCAACATTGCCAGCCCAAATGCCCCAATAATCACTCATAGTAGATTTTTTAACAATCAGTGTTTTGAGAGCATTGGGAAACTCAACAAAAAAGGGTAATCTTCCTGTTACGCTATGACTGTGTTGCGGTTCATGAGCTTGTGTCCCAATACAAAGTCCGGATTTTTCTGATTTTTCGTGGAGCGGGATTTCGTCAATAACCGTGGTGACATTCTCTAATTCGGTCTTTTTAGAAACTGTAACAATGTCGATGATAGAGCTTACGTCTTGCCCTAAGACCATCTGGTTAAGGGTTTTACTAAAATTCTCATCATGGGCAAGCAAAGCATTGAGAACTTGCCAGACAACACTGTATCTCTTATTGTTTTTTAATGCCTCTTCTGGTGAAACACCAGCAGGAACACCAACCGGCAAAATGATATAGCCCATCTTTTTGCCTTTTGCACGACGCATCACACGTCCTACCGCTTGTATCACATCCACTTGGCTTTTACGCGGGTGTAAAAACATAACCGCATCAAGGGAAGGAACATCAACACCTTCTGAAAGGCAGCGTACATTGGTTAATATACGGCAGACATTCTCACCCGCATCTTCTTTCAACCAATCAAGTTTTATCGTACGGTTTTTGGCACCAGATTTTCCATTAATATGATCTGCTTGACAGTTAAGAAGAGGAATATTTTTATGGTTTTCATGAAGATTACGTAAATCTTTCTTAACTTCTTCATCGTTGAATGTTCTACATATGCGTTCAGAAGTATTAATATCTCTACAAAAAGCCAAAGCCCGATGCATGGGTCTTGTATCATCCCCAAGATCAATTTTCAGATCCATTTTGGTAAGCGCTTGATAACAACCCATGATCTTTGTTCTATCATCAAGAATAAGTTCATAATTCTCATCTGTCATCAGATGCTGGATAGATTTACTCACTTCTCCTTCATCAACACCTAAAACGATAATCTTGTAAGGCGTTAAAAGTCCATTTTTTACAGCATGGGAGAAACTATAAGAATAAAGGATTTTGCCATAAAGCTCTTCATCATCCATAGAAGCCAGAACAGCATCAATCTCATTAGCTTGTTTTTTGGCATTATCACTAAAGATACGAGGTGTTGCTGTCATATACAGACGTTTCTTGCCCCGAATAAGGCTATTATTATGAACCTTGATAAACTCAGATTCACTCTTGTCTGTTCCTAACACAGCTCCAGTGGTACGGTGTGCTTCATCACAAATGATCAGATCAAATTCGGGTAAAGCATATTTCTTTTGCGCATCCGAAATCACTTGGATCGAATGGTAGGTAGCAAAGACCACTGTCATTGTATCAGGAGAAGTCTTATTGGCTTTTTCTCCAAGCTTTTGAGAATCTGTTGTTGCTGGTAGAGCGAGATCCGAGACATCGAGTTCGGCAGCATCATCTTGGGCTTTGCGACGCTTGCCAACTTGTGTATCAGAACACACCGCAAAGGAACGCAAGGGTATTGCTGTATCTGCTGTCCATTCTCTTATTGTTTGTGACATTAAAGAAAGAGAGGGGACAAGAAATAAAACACATTTACCTTGACCAGCAAGAGCTTCTGCTATCTTCAGACTGGTAAAGGTCTTTCCCGTTCCACACGCCATAATCAGCTTGCCACGGTCTGCTGTTTGTAAACCGTCACAAACAGCTTTAAGCGCTTCTTGTTGATGATCTAAAAGCTTTTTCGGTTCTTTTTTCTTAAGAGTAGCTTCCCCTTTGCTTTCAAAGGTTGACCAATCTATTTGACTGTTTTCCAGATCAAAAAGATTAATCCGTTGAATGCGGATTCCTTGTCCTTCACAGGTGAGATCGGCATTGTTACTCCAATTACCTTCGGTGCTATCAACCAGAATACGGCGTGTGAAGATCTTTTTTCCCGAGGCAGCAATAAAGCTATCAATATCTTCTTTCTTGATCTGATGATTTGCACTATAAAACTTACATTGAATAGCGGCATATCCTTCTTCATCACGAATTTTAGCAACCAGATCAATGCCGATATCACGCCCATCTTCCCCATGCTCTTTTGCCCATTCACAATAGGTTTGAACCTTTTCATATTCTTGGCATTGAAGCGGGTCTTGCGTCAAATAAGCAATCACAAACTTTTCAAAAGAAGTTCCTCTATCGCGCGCACTTTCTGTATGATCACGGTAGGATTGTAACAGAGAGCGTAATGTCAGTGGTTTGGTATGAGATTGAAGCATTTATAATAAAACCCCACCGCTTTATAAGCGTTGATCTATCAGTGTCAAAAAAACTCTAAATAGAGTTTGCTAGATCTATTAAAAACAAATAGCAATAATAAAATAAGAAAAGGGTGTTCAAGACCCACAACCTGCTTAAAAAGAAATTTCATAAATGCTGTTTATCCACAGCCTATGACATGAGGTCAGATCAGCAAAATAGTGAATTTTGCTGTTTATTTCACGAGTTAATCAAGACAAATGCACTATGTGCTTTTAAAATATCATAATGATTATTCTGATAGGTTTTATGAGTCACTAAAATAATCTAGTTTGTCAGTTCAATTTACAAACACAAACTGACAAATATATATTATGGATTGTATTTAAGGTTGTATTGTTAAAACTATAACATATTGAAATATAATGGTTTTAATTTTCTCTCATTAAAAAAATAATATAGGAGCTAAAATGAACTGACAAGACTGACAAAACTCTTCTGTTCAGATCATTATCTTTGGAGAAAAGTTCTTTGATGAGAATGCCATTAAAAAGAGTTTTGCCTATTTGAGTAGAAAGTTTTAAAAAGACGTTTCTTTATTGTTTTATGCTGTTGTTTTTGACGAAAGGATGCCATTCATAATAGGCACGAGGTGTCTACTTGTCTGATGTGTTATCAACTTTTTCGAAGGTGATTTGAACGGCATAAAAGCTCTAAAGCTTGCTTCACAGTTTCCTTGTTTTTTAAAGAACGCCAACACCGTCTATAGATATCCCTTGCTGTAAAACATCGGGTAAATGATCACAGCGTTCAACAATTAATTTTGCATGCTCTGCTGTTAATGTATCTCCCGCCGCGTAAAGACGTTTTGCATGGCGTATCAAATATTTTTCCCAATACAAGGCTCTCTCAAGGGCATCTCTATTGATTTCGAAGCGCCCCTCTTCGGTCAATTCAAAAATCAATGCAAGGGTTGGTATGGTTTTATCCATTTTCAAAAGATACGATTGTAAGCTTTCTGAGAAATGACCTCTTTCTGATATGTTAAAAGCCCATAGTGCATTTGTCTTAATTACCAAATTAAACGATAGGCAAAATGGTTTTTTATTAAAGGAAAAAGCAAAAAAGAAATAACACTAACCATTTCAGATTTTCATAATGAAAGAAAACTTTTTAGTTTTTCTATTCGTGATGAAAATATATTTCAAACAATAATGAATATATTTTCAATTAATTTAAGTGATTCACAATTACATTTCGAATACAAATTTGGCATATACAAAGATGACTTTAGACTTAGCTAAATATTGCTATGAAGAATGCAAACAGCACTAAGAAAATGAGAAATGAAGATTTTTTTGATTGAACGAAGAAAGAAACCAGCAGGGATATCTCATTTGACAGTTTTTCCCTTCAAAAAAGCTATATAAACGAGAGATTTTCATTTAATCATTACATTTAAAGATGTGTGAATAAATTAATGTAAAAAGCTTTGTTATGAGTATTTTATTGAGTTAGAAATCTATACCAATAGCTTTGGCTTGCATCTTTTCGTAAAGCTTGCGCATAACCACCATATTTTCTTTACGCACATCAATAATTGATTTTTCAATTGACGTTAAACGAGATTTATCTAAGTTTCCTAACCGTGCATAATGGGATGCTATTGCTTGACGTGCTTCATCGTAAGGTAATCCGCCTTTACGATTTTTGGGTAAACTATAAACTTCATTTACCGTCTTATATTGCGCAGGATTATTAACAAGGATTACGTGCTTTTTAATAACATCTATTTCCGTTAATGCTGTTTTAAGACTACTAATCATAGCCTTACTATTGGCATATCTCAGCAAATCGTTTTCTACAAGACTACGTTCCGTACCAAGAAGTGATGATAAATCACCACTTTTTCCAATGTTACGAAGATAACTACACAAATCATTCCGCACACCATGTTGTTTTTTGGTCATTAATGCTTCATCAAGACTTTTTACATAGTTATTTTAGCGAACAAAAATACGTTCTAACTCTTCAAATTCATTAGAAATGATGACCTCCTATGATAACATCTTTATCTAACCAATCGGGACCATATTCTTTATCAGCATCTTTAGTAGAAAATCCCATATCACGAATAAATTGCGCTCCATGTTGCTTTTTAAGAAACAAAAGTGTATGTGCTGGAGGTTCAGTCATTGCCAACCATTCCCACTCTGCTTTGCTATCGTTAGCACGGTCAGCCGCTTCTGATTCAGCAGTATAAATACAGTTTTGATCTAAACCGCCTGCTCGTAACTCCTCACGTTCAGCATCCGTCATATAACTTTTGGGTAATTTCTTTTCCATAGGAAATTCCTTTCTGTAATCTGTCTTGAAATATTCATTTTGTTGTTGAAATGAAAATAAGATATCTGTTTTTAGCTTTGAACATTTTGATTGGTATCAAAGAAAATTATCATTTTTTCTGATACTAATATATACATTTAATTGACGGTCTTTATTGAAAGTATCAAAATTTTACGCATATTTACGAGTTTCTCCTGATGGACAAGATACAGAAAATCAAAAACTTGGATTGTTAGAATATGCTAACAAAATGGTTTTGCTTCACTCCATATTGAAGAGAAGCTATAAATAGAAGGGAAGCTTGGTGCTTTAATCGAAAGAACAGAGCAGTGGAATTGTTATTGATGCTTAAGTTTTCTCATATAGCGGATTTTTCTTTTAATGTTTTAGAAATTCTTAAATTTGATAGTGAGCGTAATTTATAAGATACGCCAATTTATTTAGAGATAAGCTAGGCAGCCTATCATCATGAGCAGCAGGGCAACGGGCAAGTTCATAACGTCCATGCTAAACCCCGCGCAAGGCACGTGTGATACCCTGCGCATTCTTAAAAGAACAACATCATTTTAAATTCTATAACGTTGCGTCACAGGACGGATTGTGCACTCTCTAGGGTGATAAGCTTGAGAAAGCCTTGTCCGTCCTTACGTGACAAGTTTTTTTATGCTGCGTCGTTACAACGTT
>NZ_JBHILZ010000027.1:0-8140 GCF_042193725.1 Bartonella sp. OT172YNZD
AGCAAGATGCCGACATTGTTCTGTTCGTTTATCGTGAAGAATATTATCTCAAAAATGAAGAACCCAAAGAAGGCACCGCTGAGTATAGCAAGTGGCAAGAGGCAATGGAGCAAGCCAAGGGTAAAGCTGAGGTTATTATAGCAAAACAACGCCATGGTCCGACAGGAATCGTCCCCCTTGCCTTTCAATCCGACTTTACATGCTTTAGTGATTTGGAAAAATAGGAGCAGAAAAACGCGTTAAAGGGAGCTTTAAATACCCTTTGAAAGGCATTTGAAGACCCTTTAAAACTCTTTGAGAAAAAATAAATTGGTACAAAACCTAGTGGCAAAATATACAAAACCCGCTGGCAAGCTACAACCTTAAAAAAGATCATATAGAATCAATAAGTTATAGCACGATAAAAGTGCTGTGGCGGAGGGGGTGGGATTCGAACCCACGGTACAGTCTCCTGCACGTCGGTTTTCAAGACCGGTGCCTTAAACCGCTCGGCCACCCCTCCAAACTGGATATGCTTTTTGACAAATTTCTTGCAAAAGGTCAATCATTTTAATACGTATTTTAAAGCGTTCTTTGTAAAACTATTTAAGTTTCAATGAAAATAATTCTTCATAAGTCAATTCTTTGAGTGTGTTATCTAAGAGTTTCATTTTTAAACATGATAGTTTTTTCTGTTTAAAATTTTTCACAAAGCAATATTTTTTTAAGTTCTAACGATTGTTATTCGTAATAATAAGAAATGTTCAGTTGAAAATGTTTGATAAATTATATTAAATTCTTTACGGGCGTATATTTTTAAATTATTCTACTTTTCCAGATATTTAGTTTATTCAGATGGTTTATATTTGCGAAAAGAAAATGTTATTGCTCTGACAGTTTATGAGAGGTAAATTTGTAAGAATGACATAATATATTTAAGGAAAGTTTTTATTGATTTTAAATAAGCACAATTCGATAAGACAGATCTTTAAAAGATTTTAATTTTTTAAATAAAAATATTCAGATATCTAGTGCGTCTAAAGGGTATCTTGGAGAGAATGGCTGATTTTCACTATTTGGATAAAATGTTATATAAGATTTGCATCGACAGTTTAAAACCTCTTCCAGATATGACTGGAAATTAGGTATATTTATAATGCTTTTTCTGTGGGATAAACAAAAAGTTAATTAGAATGGAAGAAAAGATTAGTGAGCAATACGCTTAGATCAATAGATAGTTTGTTAAGGTATTGTATAGTTTTTCAAAAATAGAACTTAAAAACGCTAAATTATGCAGAGGCAGAAAGTATAAACTTTAACAAATAAGGTTTTAAAAGCTATTTCATTCACAAGTATTTGTAAAATAAAAAATTTATTTACAAAATAAAATGGTGGATGATGAGAGAAAATAAAAAGCAAGTAAAATAAAATAGTTATGTCTAATATGAGGGAATTGATGAATCCTGATTCACGTTTTTTTACCTCTATCCGTTCTATCAAACTTATGTAAATGTGATCATTTCTGATTAAATATACTGTTGATTTCCTGCTTCTTTGAGGCTGGTTTCACCAAAGTCACAGAAACTCTTTACCATGATGAGCAGGGTGATGCCACCATGCATCATAAATCGGAAGTCAACTCTGGAGGCTCAACAACGCTTTCCTCTGGACAAGATTTGAATATTTTAGGCTCTGATGTTCAAGCAACGGATAAACTTCTCTTGCAAGCTGAGAGGAATGTTTCGATTGATGCCACACGCAACAGTATGGACAATCAGAGTGGGAGTGAAACATCTCATGTTGCTTTACACAATGGCTCTCATTTAAGTTCTGGAAAAGAGACCACTGTTCTCTCTGGAAAAGATATCCATATGGCTGCTTCCGATATAGATGCCAAGGGCAATGTTGCTCTTGGTGCCCAAGGGGAGATAGCGATAGGGGTAAGAAACGATGAGAGGGAGTATCATCTTCGCACCAAAAACACGAAAGTGGATATGCAAGCCTCTCATGCCGTTGGCTCTTCGATAAAATCGGGAGGTGACACCATTGTCATTGCAGGGCAGGATGGCAAATCGCATGATCTTAGCATCACAGGCAGTTCCATTGCGGCTGAGGGCAAGGTGGTGCTGAAAGCCAGCAACGATGTTTTGATCAATAATGCAGAGGATAGCTTACATTATGAGATGTCGTATCACAAAGAGGGAGGAGCATTCAGCAGCAGCAAATCTGAGCATAACAAGGTGGATGTGAGCCAAGTTGTGGGGTCAAGCATAACAGGGGGGAAAGGCGTTGCCATTGACTCAGGAAACAACACGCAAGTTGTCGCCTCAACGCTCATAGCCGGTAAGGCAGAGGAAACGTCAGGAAAGGAAACACTCGGAGATCAGAAACAAGCGGATATTACCATTCACTCTGGGGGCAAGATTATTATCAAAGGCGCTAAAGAACAGTTGGATCAACAAGCACAATCCTCATCAAGTGGCTTTTTGCATGAGAAATCGTCCGATACATCTCAATCGCATACCACAACGGTCTCCTCTATCCTTGGGGCAACGGGCAACATTATCACACAATCAGATAAAGAGACTACAATCACTGCTTCTCATATGTTTGCAAATGAAGATATCAATGTGAGCGGAGAAAGTGTGACGATTGATGGCATGACAGACAATCATAGCAGCCATTCAGAGACCCATGAAACGGGTTTTGGTGTGGGATCAGGCAAGGGCTTTGTGTCGATATACGGGAGTGAGGGAAAGGTGCAAAATGAAGAGAGTTTTGAGCATCAAGGTTCTTCTCTCAATGCGGATGGTACGATCACCATCACTGCCAAGAAAAAAGATGTGAACGTGGTGGGCTCTGATTTTACTGCGCAAGAAAATATTCATGTTTCGGCAGCTCGTGATGTCAATGTGCTTGTTGGTCATAATAGCCATAGGGCAAGCTCTGTAGAAGAACGCACAGGCTTTGGCATTCAGTTTGAAAAGAACCCTAGCGGTGCTTCCTTGGGTGTTGGAATTGCAAGCGCCAAAGATACGGGCGATCAATGGGAAAATACCAATACGCCCTCTCATTTCAAGGCGGGCAAAGATGTGCAGATTACTGCTGACAATGATGTAAATATGCAAGCAGCCATTGTTTCGGCGGATCGTGATGTCAACATTGATGCCGGCAATAATATCACCCTATCAGAAAGCTATGATACCTCTAACGCAAAAGAAAAGCATGAAAAGTCTTTTGCTGGTGTGACAACTTCCGTTGATATCGGTGTCCTTGGCACGGTACAAGGACTAAAAGATGCCGCAGATCACATGAACAATAAGGATGGAAATAACACAGTTATTAATGGCATACTGACCGGCATGAAAATCAATCACCTCTTTAACAAAGGCAGGAATTTTGTTGATTGGCTGACTGGCAATACGGGGGAAAAGGGGAACACAACCAAAGGACTGAGTAGCTCATTAGGAGGATTGGGGGGCTCCACCAAGGATGCTCTTGCCAATATGGCAGGCGCATCTGGCAGTGTAACCGTGGGCTTTAAAACTGAGAAAACAGAAGCCTCTTCTCAAGTCTCCACAGCGGTAACAGATAGCATAGAAGGCGGACGCGCGGTTAACATGCAAGCCCACAAAGGCAGCATTCATGGTGTTGGCGCTGATATTATCGCTGGTACCAATCCAATCTATGTGCTGGAAAATGATGCACAGAGTGGAAAGATCACCTTGGGAGCAGGTGAAGATATCACCTTTGAAAGTGCGCAAAACACGCAAAGCACACAAAACAGCAGTGAAAGTTCTTCAATGAGTGTTGGCACCGGTTATGGCGCGGGTGGCGCAGGGGCAACGGGCAGTGCTGCTTTTAGTCAAGGGGAAGGTTCCAGTAAGGAAGTTCAACACAAAAACAGCCATATTATAGGCACTGACACGGTTCACACCATAAGTCAGGGAAATACCACATTGGCAGGCGCCGTGGTTACTGGAGAGCGTGTAGAAATGGAAGTAGGGGGTGATTTCGCCATTACCAGCCGCAGTGATACGGGACAAACTTCCAGTAAGCAAAACTCTGTTTCTGCTGGTTTTGGCGCTGGACAAACGGGTGGTTCAGGGTCCATGAACGCCTCTTTCCAAAAGAATAAATCTTCTAGCGATTATCATAGTGTCGTGGAACAATCAGGCATCAAAGCGGGTGATGGCGGTTTTGATATCAACGTCAAAGACAAAACAACCCTAACCGGAGGCATTATTGAAAGCACAGCGTCGGCAGAAAAAACAGCCTGACCACAGGAAGCATTACCACCAGTGATATCAGCAACAGTGCGCATGCTAAAGCCAGCAGCCATGGGTTTAGCCTTTCTGGGAACGATACGATAAAGAACATTGCTAAAAATGCTTTAAATCACGGCAAAGCCAAGAATGCAGCGGAAGGAGAAACCAAATCTGCTATCAGCGATGGGACTATCATCCTTACTGATACAACTGGACAGAGGGCGATGGGGCAAGATGCTGGACAAATCATTGATGCACTCAATCGCAACACCGCAGCAGCACACCAGGCTGTAGGACAGCTAGATGTCGCACCGCTTGAGGGAGCAGTGCATAATCGCCTAGATATGATCAATGATTTATCGGATGAAGGATTGGGATACTTTGATAAAATTTATAAAATCACAAATGTCAAAGAGCACCCAGTGGGTGAGGTTGCGCATGATGAAAATGGCAATGTCCTCTATTTAACCGATGAAAATGGAAAACCTATAAAAGGCAGTGATGGAAAATATATCACTCTGTATCACTTTTTAAAGCCAGAGGAAGAAAAGCATTTACAAAAAGGCCCTAATGGTGCTGTTTATATGTTCTACAATGGCATTTTTAATTCACCAGATGATGCAGCGGGTAATGCTGTCCAATTGGCTGTTAATAAAAATGGGCCCCTTTATTTTACATACTTTCCCCAAGCTGACGATGTGCTGGTAGAATTAGGGGTAGCAGGCTATCAGAAGTTTTTTGAAGGGGGCTCTTGGGGGTTGACCAATTCAACCAAAAAGTTCCAAGATTTTATCTATCGTTATGGCAATGACAATGCTATTGTTAGTGCGCATAGCCGTGGTACCATAACAGTAAACAATGGAGCAAATGACTTGCAAGAACATGGTATCCACGGTGTAGCCAAGAAAACAGACTTCTATCTTGTTGGAGCGGCTGCTCACATGCAATCGATGGCCAATACAGTAGATTATCTAAGCGATGGCGAAAAAAATTATATCTACACACAAGATCATATGTTAGACCCCATTAGTACAGTGATTGGTTACAATTGGCCTACAGCTTATAAGGCACCTTTAAATCTAGATTTTTCACTTTTTGAGAAAGGTATAAAAAATCCTTTATATATGATAATATTTTCAGCAAACAGTTTATTTACTATAGCAGCTAATCCAATCAGAGAGATGGGGAGAGCGGTCTTGGGCCTTAACCCGAGCTCCCATAATTGTTATGGTGATGCGAGTGATGCGTGTAGATGGAATTACGGTTCATTTGGTTTTAACAAACTTTATTCAACGAGAACAGGGAACAAAAAATGAAAATGTTGTTTAATTTATTAAGCCTGCTCATTCTGTTAACGGTTGCTGGATGTGACATTGAAAACATTGATAAACCTCCTCGAGGAGAGACGGCTGTGTGGGAGAAGCTAGGAGCAGATTCTACTGAGGTAGGAAAAGCATTGCTAGAATGTGGTTTGCCACACCTTAATTATCTTGAGGATGAAGTTCAAAAGCTAAGCAACAATGAGAATGCAACGATTGATGCTTGCATGATCCAAGCAGGATTCCATTATAAAGGGAGAGCTAGCTGGTGTTCTCTTTTTAACGGTAGAGACCTTCCCATTTGTCAGCCTGGTGCTGTCATCCCGAAGAGAAGTGTCAAGAAGCGCTTGAACAGCCCTTTTTGTAAAAGGTATAAAAACGCGGATGAATGCCAACCTTAAGTTTTGCTGTTTGTGATGATCAACAATGCGCCATCCTTGCCTTCGCTTGGAATGGCGGGATTGTTTCCTCACGCACATTGTTTAACGGATGAAGAACAACAGAATTTACAAAAAGGTTCTGATGGCAAGGTTCATGTTTTCCTCAATGGTATTCTTACAACACCAGATGAAGCAGCCCATAATGCGGTTCAGTTGGCTGATAACAAGAATGATCCGCACTATTTTCTGATATTCCCTCATAGCGATTCGCTCTTGGTAGAGGGGTTCATTGCAGGGTATCAGTATTTTCTAGAAGGTAAGTTGGGTGTTCTGACCAATTCGACGAAGGAGTACCAGAATCTGTTGTATAGCCTTGGCAATATAGGATTGCATACTGATGCGCATAGCCGCGGCAGTATGACAGCGGGTAATGGATCGCATGATTTAGAAAAGCATGGTGTTCATGGTATAGCAAAGGAAACAACGATTAATTTCTTTGGACCAGCTTATAATACTCAAAACATGGCAGATACGTTATATATCTTAAGTGATGGAAAGCAGGATTACGTAAACTTGGAAAATCATAAAAATGACTTTGTTGGTACAAAGGTTGGCAAAAATCCTTATACCTTTGAGCAAATACCTCCTGGAAGTGGTCCTTGGAAAGAGAGAGGGCAAATATTTAAGGGCTACCCCAGTGTCTATGCTTGTTATGGACATCCAAGTGATGCTTGTACAAAGTTCTATGGTTTACCTAATCGTACGCCAATTTATTCAAAATATTCAGGGAGGAAAAAATGAAACAAATCTTGAAATTATTAAGTGGTTTCATTCTGTTAAATATCGCTGGATGTAACATTGATAAGCCTTCTCCAGGGGCTCTGAGTATGTGGGAGAAACCTGGTGCAGATTTTACTGAGATAGGAAAAGTACTATTAGAATGTGGTATGCCAACTCCGTATGATGTCGATCCAGAAAATAGAAAGTTAAGCAATAATGCAATAGGAACCATTGAAGCTTGCATGCTTCAATCAGGATTTCGTGATAAAGTGGGGGGGGGACTATGTGTGAAAATCATAAAGCCGAAAACTTATCCATTTGTCGTCCAGGCGCTGTGATCCCGAGGCGCAGTGTCAAGAAGCGCTTGAACAGCCCGTTTTGTAAAAAGCATCCAGAACAATATGAATGTTATCCTTAAGTCTTGCTGTTTGTAATGACCAACAATCCGCCATCCTTGCCTTTGCTTGGAATGGCGGGATTGTTTTTTCCAGTAAGCAAAACTCTGTTTCCATTGGTTATAATAGCCGAGAAAAGGATGGTACAGCTACAACCAATATATCCTTGAACAAGGATAAATCCTCGAGTGATTATCATAGTGTTGTGGAGCAATCAGGCATCAAAGCGGGTGATGGCGGCTTTAAGATCAACGTTAAAAATAAAACAACGCTGACCGGAGGTATTATTGAAAGCACCGCGCTGGCAGATAAAAACAGCCTGACCACAGGAAGCATTAGCACCAGTGATATCAGCAACAGTGCGCATGCGCAAGCTAGCAGCCAAGGGTTAAGCATTTCTGCGGGTGGTCCGATGTATCAGGGCAAATATGGTGTCGGGAAAAACATTGCTAAAAATGCTTTAAATCACGGTAAAGCCAAGGATGCAGCGGAAGGGGAAACCAAATCTGCTATCAGTTATGGGAGTATCATCCTTACTGATACAACTGGACAAAGGGCGATGGGGCACGATGCTGGACAAATCA
The DNA here is from genome assembly GCF_042193725.1 of Bartonella sp. OT172YNZD. Classification (NCBI taxonomy): domain Bacteria; kingdom Pseudomonadati; phylum Pseudomonadota; class Alphaproteobacteria; order Hyphomicrobiales; family Bartonellaceae; genus Bartonella; species Bartonella sp. OT172YNZD. The sequence continues at coordinate 7,706 of NZ_JBHILZ010000027.1, forward strand.
TCGATGCCCTCAACCGCAACACCGCAGCAGCCCACCAGGCAGTAGGACAGCTCAATGTCGCACCGCTTGAGGGAGCCGTGCATAATCACGTAGATATGATCAATGATTTATCGGATGAAGGATTGGGATACTTTGATAAAATTTATAAAATCGCTATGTCAAAAAACATCCTGAGGGAGAAGTTGTACACGATGAAAATGGCAATGTCCTCTATGCAACAGATAGAAATGGAAAACCTATAAAAGACAGCGATGGAGAATATATCATTCTGTATTACTTTTTTAAAAGCTGAAGATGAGCAGCATTTACAAGCAGGCTCTGATGGCAACAGGCGTATGTTCTATAATGGTATTTTTATACACCAGATGAAGCAGCCGGTAATGCTGTCCACTTAGCTGATAATGAACATGAACCCCTTTATTTTACATACCACCC
>NZ_JBHILZ010000028.1:0-8026 GCF_042193725.1 Bartonella sp. OT172YNZD
AGAGAGTATGATTGTCATTTAACAGTGTAATTATACAATCTTCAAAAGCGGGGGGAAATGATATGGTTTGCACAACACATAAAGCAGGTGTATACAGTGCAGTCTATGCTTTTCTCTTAGATTTTAGAAGTATTATTTTCATCAAAAAATTAAAAAATTGTTACGCGGTTGGCGATTTTTTCTGTGACGCTGATGATATGGTTCATTTTGTTGCTCACTTTGAGGGCACAATGAATGCATAGATTTTTTTGCACTTTTGTTTTTGCGGCTATTTTGTGCCTTTTCTCGTTGCCGATTTTTGCCCAAAACATTCGTGAGAAAGCGATTAATCAATCAGAGAGCATCCAACGACAACAAACGCAACAACAACGTTTTCAGCAATTACACCGTAGAAACGAAACCCATGGGGTCTTTTTGCCAGACGATGATACCACATCTCCCTATGGTGCTTCGCCTAGTACAACCTGTTTGCTGATCAAAAGCATTGAATTTGTTGGTGCTCAGTTGATTTCTCATAACGACCTTCATAATGCCATTTCCTTTTGGGAAGGGCGGTGTTTGGGGATTTCTGAAATCAACAAAGTGCTCAAAGCCGTTACCAAGCTTTATATGCAGCGTGGCTATATTGCGGTGCGGGCTTATTTGCCTGAGCAAGATTTAAGCGGCGGTTATCTCAAGATTGTTGTTGTTGAAGGTGTGATGGAAGATATCACCCTTGATGGGCATAGAGTTGAGAGGAGACTTCAAGGAGAAATCACCACGGCTTTTCCAAACCTTATTGGGAAGCCGACCAATCTGCGCCAGATAGAGCAAGGGCTTGATCAAATCAATCGGCTTTTCTCACGCCAAGCCACCATTAATCTTGGTGCGGGGTGCAATTCGGGTGGTTCGATACTCGATGTTCATATTGAAAAACAGAAACCTTGGCTTATTACGCTTTCCAGCGATAATCTTGGCGCTAAAGCAACAGGGCTTTATCAAACGCGCTTGAGCCTTTCTTTTGATGATCTGTTAGGGATCAATGATCAATGGTTGTTTAGCTATCAGCGCTCCATGGATGGTGGACCGTATCATTTTTCTCACAAGCGTCCCAATAGTGATACGGTAACGGGCTCCTTTTCTCTTCCCTATGGCACTTGGACAACAGGTTTTGATGGGACGTGGAGCCAATATCATTCGAGTGTTAAGGGAATATTTTCCGATATTATGACTGCGGGTAAGTCTTTATCGCTGACACCGTGGATTTCACGGGTTATTGATCGTGATCAAGAGGGAAAGACCTGGATTACAGGACGGTTGACATGGAAATATTCTGATAATTTCATTATGGGCAGTCGAGTTGATGTTTCCAGCCGTAAACTAGCTATTGCAACCCTTGAGCTTGATCATTCGCGCAAGTGGCTTGGAGGAAAATTAAGCGCACATATAGGGTTTCATAAAGGGTTGGCAATTCTTGGCGCTTATGACGATAAAGAGCAAGAGAATACAACAAAAAATTCACCTAAAGGGCAATTTTCCAAATTATCTTTTTCCTTAGGTTATATGCGTTCTTTTTCGCTCAATCAGTATAACTTTCGCTATAACACGCTGTTTTCAGGACAATTATCACCAGACACATTGTTTAGTTCAGAGCAAATATCGCTTGGTGGGAGTTCCTCTGTGCGCGGGGTGCGTGAGGCGATTTATTACGGCAATAATGGGGTGTTTTGGCGCAATGAATTGTCGCTGTTGTTGCCAGGGTTTTCTTCGAAAATAGGACGTAAATTTATGAGCCAATTTTCCCCTTATATGGCGCTTGATCTGGGGGCAGTGGCCAATGATGTAAACAAAAACAGTTTTGGCGGCAGTCTCGTTGGGGCAACTCTTGGTTTCCACGCAACCGGAGATATTACGGATGTTGATGTATCTTATTCGAATATTTTAACCCAATCGACAGTGCGAGAAAAGGGGAATGCGACAGGGTTATTTCAAGTGCGAGCATTATTGAGATTTTAGAGCAAAGGGGCGGTAAAAATATCGCCTCGCTGTTTACACCCATATGGGGTGTTTTTTTAAAGAGATAGAGAATTTTATGAGGAGCTGAAGATGCGGGGATTGAGAGATCAACAGCACAAATTGGGATATGTATGCGCGTTAGGGCAGCGCGCTCTTTTTAGTTTACAGCGAGGGGTCCACAAGGGGCTTTCACTGGTTTTAAGTTTTTGCTTAGCTTTTCAGCCTTTGTTTTTGCAAGCACAGGCGCTTGGAGCGCGAAGTCCTGTTGCACAAGAAAGCCAAGGGATTAAAGCAGCTGATGGGGTTGGCTCTGTTTTCCGCCCCACGGTGGGGAAAGCCGGCAATGATGTGCCGCTGATTGATATTGTTCGCCCCAATGGACAGGGTCTTTCTCATAACAAATATGACAATTTCAATGTTGATACCCATGGCGTGATTTTGAACAATTCGACTGAGGAGGTTTCGCGTTCACAGCTTGGGGGATTGGTGCCAGGCAATGGCAATTTGCGTTATAGCGGTGCGGCAAAGGTTATCCTCAATGAAGTGGTGAGTGCCAATCGCTCGTGTCTTGAAGGCGTGAGCGAAGTACACGGGAAAATGGCGGATGTTATTATCGCCAACCCCAATGGGATTACCTGTAACGGTTGTGGCTTTATCAATACGCCACGGGTGACTTTATCGACCGGACAACCGATCTTTGGAGCCGATGGGGCTTTGAGTGGGTTGCGTGTTGAGGGTGGAGATATCACCATAGGCTCTCGTGGGGCTGATGGGCGTTCATTAGATATTTTTGATCTTGTTTCGCGCAAGATCAGTGTCGGGGGTCCCATTCAAGTCAAGGGGGATTTGGCTGTTATCGCTGGTCACAATCATTTTGATTATCACAAGCGCGAAGCAACTTCTCTTGGTTCTGATGGCAAAGAACCGGAATTGGCGATTGATTCCAGTGAGTTTGGTGGAATGTATGCGGGGCAGATCCGTGTGATTGCCAATGATAAAGGCGCCGGCGTTAAGATGCGCGGAGACATGGTTGCCAATGCAGGCGCCATGAGATTGACAAGTGATGGCAAGCTGGTGATTGCCAAAGCACGTGCCAAAGGTGCACTGAAAGCTCACTCCCACCACGACAGTGTGCATGTGCAAGATCTGCTTTTTTCAGAAGAAGCGGTTGAACTGAAGGCTTTGAAGCATGTTGAACTGGCTGAACAAGCTCGCGTTGCAGCAAGCGGTGTTGTTGATGTGCACGCCGATGTGATCAAGCTCCAGTCTCATGCTCTTCTAGCAAGCGGTATTGGGAGTGATGGTCAACAGTCAGCGACCGGTTCTTTGCATTTACAGGCAGTGAAGCTTGAGGCGGGGAATGGGCGGATAGCCGCCGGTGATCTTTTAGAGATCCAAGCAGCAACAATTGATCTAAGCCGCATGCAAGACAATGATCAAACAGGGGTTTCTTCCCTTGGCGATCTGACCATTGAAACTAATCAAATCAGTGCTTTAAACAACCATATTGGTGCCAAGGGGAATATTGTACTGAAAGCTGAAGATGCGCTCACTGTAGGTGCTGGTCATTATAGCGCCGGCGGCTCTCTTTTGATGCAAGCAGCAGAGCTTGCATCACGTGCGCGCTTAGTGGCAGAGAAAAAAGTTGACCTTTATGCGCATCACGGTGCCCTGATCCAAGAAGGCACTGTCTGGTCTAATGGGGAGATAATGCTTGATGCCCATGGTGCCCTCAATCACACGGGTGATATTGTCAGTCTGCAGCAGGTTGCAATGACAGCGGGTGGCCTGCTCACAACCGGTCAAGAGAGCACGATTTTAAGTCATGATGTGGTTTTGCGTGCTGATGCTTTAACCCAAGCAGGGACTGTGGAAGCCCATGAGGGAGCATTAACCCTTCAAGTGCGTGATGGGGTTATCAATAGCGGCACAATGCGCAGTGAGAATGTCGATGCCCATATTGGTGCATTTACCAATCAAGGGACGTTTATTGCAACCGATGGTTTGCATCTGATGGTAAGCGCACAAGAAGGCGCCGATCCACAACAAGCCTTTCTGAAGAATACGTTCAAAGGGGTCCTTCAAAGTGGTGGCGCTTTTGTTTTAACCGCCGATGTTTTGGACAATGTCGGCAGTATTGGTTCAAGCGGTGATGGGGTTGCCCTCAATGTGGCAGGGGATGTCAGCAATAGCGGGCTGATTTACGCCAAAAAATCTATGGACCTATTCAGTGATGGTAATCTGAGCAATACACAGGGCAGAATTATTGCTGAAGAGGCTCTCAGCATTGGTGGGCTGAAAGAGACACGTGCTGGTCATATAAACAATGAGGCTGGTCTTCTCAGTGCTTTAGCCGGTGAGATGAAGATTGTTGCAACGTCTTTTGTCAATAAAAGCGCTGAAACGACAAATTCAGACCAACAAAACGCTACACATAATGAAGGTGCACATGTTTTAGCGCGGAATGGTTTGCGCATTGATGTGGGCAGTTTTGAGAATGTTGATGGTCTCATTTCCACGCAAGGGGCAGTCAATATTGTTGCTGATAGTGTAACACAAGCAGGGCACATAGAGATTGAGCGTGGTGACCTTCAACTGACCAGCCATGGTGATTTAAGCAATAGCGGCACAATAGAAAGCAATGATACCATTGCTGTGCGTGCGCAAACAAATCTGAACCAAACGGGGCGCATTGTTTCTAAAAAGTGGGTGGAGCTTTCCAGTGATGGCATACTGACAATGGGTGAGACAAGTGAGGTTGGCGCCTATGATGTAACGCTGAAGGCAGGCACACTTACAAATGCTGGGCTTGTGGAAGCGCAAGGCGGAGTATTTACTCTCAACAGCCATGATGTTTTAAGCAATTTCGGTATCATGTTGGGCGGTGTTGTTAAAGCAACTCTCGGGTCTTTAGCCAATTCCGGTCAGCTTTTAGCCAGTGACACTTTGACGCTTATAGCAGCAAACCATGATCCGTCATTGAGGCAAGCTGCTCTGGTTTTAAATGGTGAAGATGGTGTACTCAAAAGTGGTGGCGCTTTTGTTTTAACCGCAGATGTTTTCGACAATGCCGGCAGTATTGGTTCAAGTGGGGATGGGGTTGCGCTCAATGTGAGCGGTGATCTGAGCAATAGTGGGCTGATTTATGCCAAGAAATCTGCCATTTTCTCCTTAGATGGGGATTTTATTAATAAGTTTGCCGATGTCATTGCTGAAGACAATCTCATCATCCGTGGTTTAAGTGGAGAGCGGGCTGGTCATGTGATTAACAGCTCGGGGCTTTTAGAAGCCGTGTCAGGCGATATGACCTTCGATGTCTCAGCGCTTACCAACATGCGTGAAGGCGGGGTTGAAGTTACCGATAAAGTGGTTTCTCACAGTTACGTGCGAGGAGAATGGGAAGAAATTCCAGGTGTTGATAAACACACAAAGATCAAGAAAAATATCGACACCACGATCATTCGTCAGCAGCCTCATTTTACCAATAATGCGGCACAGATTTTGGTAGGGGGTCATCTGACAATTAATGCCGGTGATATCCGCAATAGCTATAGCTTAATTGCTGCCAATGGCAACATTGTGATGCATGGCGATACGCTGCTCAATGAGGGGCGCGATTTAATCGAAACAACCAAGATTGTGACTGAAACACGCTACAGACATAAAGACTGTAATATGTGGACCAATCCAGGGTGTATAGCGCACGGTGCAGACGAATGGGACGGTCCTACTTTTACCCAAACACCCAAACGCACCTATGATACTGTTTATGGCACGATTGAAGCTGGGGGAACGCTTGATGCCAAGGTTACAGACACTCTTGACAATCATGCGGTGCGTGAGGGGGTTGAGCAAGTTGGCTTAAGCTCTGGCGATAAAGGCTTAGCTGGTGTTAAAAACACCGATTTTGATGGTTCCAAACCACTGATTAGTGATGATCGATTGGATGGCATTATCAATGGTTTGAAAGGGCACAAAGGGCTTTTTGCACCGAGCATCCAAACACCCGCACCAGAATCTATACAGGTGCCAACGCAAGACGGGCTTAGCTCTGTCCAGACAGAACTGGCCCAGACCCAATCACCGGATGTGCCGTTTTTAGTTGAGACGCGACAGGACTTTATCAACCCAAGCAAATTTTTAGGATCGGACTATTACTTAAAAAAGATTGGCAATTATAAGCCTGAGCACGTGTTTAAAAGGTTGGGGGATGCTTATTTTGAATATCGTCTGGTGGGTGAGCAAATCTTTGAGCTGACAGGCAATCGTACTCTTCTTGACGGTGAAGATCCTAATGCTCAAATGCAAAGGCTTTATGACAATGCTGTGGAGCAGCAAGGTTCTTTGAGGTTAGAGCTAGGCAAGCCATTAACGCCCCAACAGATTGCTGGGATTAAAAAGGATATGATCTGGCTTGAGACCCACCTTGTCGACGGACAAGAGGTCTTAGTGCCTCACGTTTATTTGGCACCAAACACTTCTTTAGCACAAGATGTTTATGGGGCAAAAACACAGCAAGGAAACCTTGCCAGTGCACGTTTGAAAGGCAATGGCGTCACTATAGAGACGGACCGTTTTACCAATAGTGGCACCATCTTGAGTGAGGGTGCACTGCACGTTTCGACCACGCAAACGTTGTTCAATAATGGTGGTTTTTTGCTTGGCAGTGGTGCTGTAGATCTGAGCAGCCAAGGGCTTTTAGCCAATTCGTCAGGGAGTATTCTGGGGGATATCATCACCCTCAATGCTGAGACAATCATTGATGGTAGTGCCAAAATCCGTGACACGAATGAATATGGTTTTGTTGATCGGAGCGCGCAGCAGGCTCAAATCATTTCTATACAGGATTTAAACATTCACTCCCTTGGCGATTTAAGCATGAGCGGTGGGCAATGGAGCAGTGGTGGATCGACGACAGTGATTGTCGATGGTTCTGCTACGTTTGGTTCATTAGTGCTAGAGAGTGACCATAAGGAAACATTGGAAAAAGGGCATTATAACGCCCAAAGCAGTGAGCACCGTTTGGCAGAAGTCAACAGTGATGGAGATTTGACCATTGTCACAGGCGGTGAACTGAACCTTGAGGGAAAGTTTAAAGCCAAGAGCAATGGGGATTTCACCAGTGGTGGCGCTCTCAACGTGGCTTCGGTGCAAGACGTTAACAGTTTTGATTTGGATCTGAGGGGCAAAGAAGGCGACAAATCGAAACAAAAAAATAAGTTTCGTCAACAATCAACTGAAGTCACCACTAACAAAACCACGATAGAAACAGAGGGCAACCTCTCCATGCATGCGCAAAATGGGGATCTCACGCTTGATGCCATAGGGGCAAAAAGTGGTGGCAAGATGCATTTGGCATCAGATAAGGGGAAGATCAAGTTTCTCACCAACAAGGATCAAGATTTTAAGGATGTTTATCAGCGTAATGAAAGCCTTGTGTGGTGGAGTGAGGGTGACAAAGGTTACCTTAAGGAGACCATCGAGCATGTCACCATAGATGCTAAGGGTGGCATGAAGCTTGATGCAGGCAATGGCTTTGTTGTTGAGTATGGGGGGCAACCGGTGATTTAGACAAATCCCTTGAGCAATTGTCACACTCTCCAGGCATGGCATGGATTAAGCAACTGCGTGATGATCCAGAATTATCCAAGCAAGTGGATTGGCAAGCAGTGAAGGCTGAGTTTAAAGACTGGGATTATAAAGCCCAAGGATTGACAGAAGCCGGTGCGGCTCTCGTGGCATTGGCAGTCACGGCGGTTACGGGCGGTGCAGCCTCGAGCGCTGCCGGTGCCATTACCGGTGCATTGGGGCTTGGCTCGAGCACCGCCATGAATGCGGCGATACAGGCAGGTGTGCAAGCACTGATTAACAAAAGCGCTGTGGCTCTTGTCAATAATCGCGGCAATATTGCCGGCGCCTTGCATGAGTTAGGCTCTTCCAAGAATATTTTGGGTATTGTCTCGTCGATGTTAACGGCGGGCTTAACCAGCCAAGTAACGGAAATGGCTGGTGTTGGACAATCTTTGCCTAA
>NZ_JBHILZ010000029.1:0-7250 GCF_042193725.1 Bartonella sp. OT172YNZD
AGAAAAAAGCGCAGTGTCTTGCCATTTTTCGGGCGAATAACCCCACCCAATTGATGAATCCGCGCATAAACCAACCCAGAGCCCACAATCACCTGTTCTGGTGAAGCTTTCATATCAATGGAGCGTGAAAGCGCCCCACTGGCATAAAGAATGGAGGTGCGGGCATGATTGTTTTTCCACTTCTCTCCTTGGGCAGACATTTTTTCACTTTGAATCCGCCGCCTTGTGCTTTCTTGGATAAGACGCCCAACCCCTTGTGCCAAAGTCCCCATCGAGCTATCAGCGCCCTTTTGCAAAAAGGATAAAGCCGCTTCAAGCCCTGTCTCTTTAATCTCAATATGGGTTGAAACAGACATGTTATCTTCCCATCAAACGCGGTTTGGCATGGAAAAAAGCCCCATCCTTAACGGGACCATCTTCACTCATAATTTTAGGCTCATCCACCCCCAAACCCGCTTTGCCTTCGGCAATGCGTTTCAGCAAATCAACCGCCTGTTTGTAACGATCTTCAATGGTCGTGGTCAGTGCCGTATGGCGTATGGCTAAATTATAAACAGCAATATTAACACAGATCATACCCAAAGCCGCCGGCTGTCCAGCAATGGGAACTGAGTAGCGATGAGACAAATGCACATCAATCTCACCACTTGCCTGTTCGAGCGCGCGGGCAATGGCTTGCTCTGAAAAAACTGGATCAGAATTCTCATCCATCCCGCATAAGTCATCCAAAAAGTCATCCCCCCAGAGCTCTTCAATCAATGTTTTGCTTGCATAAGCCATGTTTCAAAGTTTCCCTTAGACAACTTCTTGCAACAAAACGCCGGCATCTTTTGCAGCGACCAATTCACACACGCGTTCCCCCACACGCACCCGTTTACCACCTGACAAGCCGATATCTGGATCTTGGATCACTCCAGACAAACGCTCGCCCAACTGGGCGCTAAAGCCCCAACTGATCACCGAACCATCTGCCTGTTGTTTGGTAGGGTCAATATAAAGCAGTGCAATCTTATTGCCCCAAACACGTGCCAATTGTGCCGAACGCCCTTTGCGTGCCAAATTCACTTGCGATTCACCAATGAGTAAACGATCGGGGTGTATTTCCATCAGATCAGCAAATTGCGCCTTAGTGACAAAACCATCAGCAGTGCCACCCCCTTTAACGGCTTTAATGATTTTGGGATGACGTTTGAGTTTTGACCAAACAACTTTACCCATCACAATGGTGTTGGGCGTATAGACGAGACTTTTATCCATCGCCTCATCTAAAGTGGCATAAGGGTCAGATTTTTCATAATCACTGAATTTATTCTCACCTTTGAGAGTTATCACGCGCTCTGGTGCGTAATTTTCACTTCTTTGCACAAGGGCTGCAACACGCACTTCACGCCCCAATTCTAGCAAATTGGCAAGTCCCTCTACAGCTGTCTTTTCGGGGTTATAACGAGAGCGTCGCTCCGCCCGTGCGCGTGCCGCTGCTTCAATATCTGAATTGGGAATCAAATCATCAAGTCCGTAATCTTTGACACTGGCTTCCCGTTCAAAGGCAGAAAATTCCACCACATTCGGGCGTCCTTTTCGCCCAACCTCAAGTTCAGGCACGGTAAAATTTTCCGCTAAGGGAAATTCACTATATTTAAACACCTCACTTAAAACACAAACGCGTGGCAAAACTCTATCGCCAATAAGAGAACCTGCTGGATTGCGATAACCAATAGCAATAGCGGTGAGTGTTGGATCAATGGGAAAAGGTCTGTTCATTTTATGCCTCGATTAATTAATTTTAAAAGAAATAACATCACCAGCAGAACCATCACTCATGGCAATACCAATGGTGCGATCTGCTGCTTCTGCCCTTATGGCGTGCCCCTTTGGGTCAGAGGTCAAAAAATCACCAAAGGAAACATTGCCTCCACAAACCACTTCGCCCCAACCACATTGGCCAACATCAATCATCTCACCAGCCTTGGCTTCACAAGACCCAGCAGTCCCTAATAATTTATCACCCTTACCAGAAGCCGTTGCCACCATTCCCTCACCGCGGGCTGCAACAATGCAATAAGGTGAGATCACATCTCCAGCGCGAAAAGATTTAATTAAAATCATCGTACTCATGATTGGCGCTCCTTTTGCTCGCTAATATACTCAACCGCTTGGCTAATGGTGATGTCGAAGCCTTTTTTCTTCTGCTCTTCCTGATAATGACGTGCCGCAAGGGCAACCTCTTCTGGAGCAAGCTTTGGTTCTTGTGCTAAGGCACACACTTCTAGAGGGATTGTTGAGGCAAGCGCCGGCAACTTCTCGACCAAACTTTTAAAATGTTCCATCCCCCCTTCAAGGGCACAAAGCGCACGATATTCCTCGCGAGCAGCCGGCAAAATCTTGCCCTCTTCAATGGTCTTATCTAAAAGACTCTCAATGGCACTGTTTTTTTGCTCTTCTTGCAAAAGCGCTAAATCTTCTCGCGCTTTTGTTAATTGGGCATTTAATTCCACGCGTTCCTTTTCGCGCGCTTTAAGCGTTGCTAAAACCTCATCCGCTTTAGCATCTTCTGCCAGCGATAGTGCACTGGCAATGGCTGTCAAATCCATCATTTTCTCCGTCAAAGTTATAGGGAAAGGCTGTTCACGGCTTAAAGCCGTCATGACAAGAGCTGGACGATTGACCAGTCCCGCACCAGCTAAATTCAAAATTTCACCTTTCTTGGAATGGCGAAACTCCGGCGAAAGATAGCGATATTCTCGGGCAATAATTTTTTTGGTAGCCATATCGGTCCATTTAACACGCCCCCAAATCGCACCATCCCGCTCTGCTAATTCTTCAATCCAGCCACTGGCAGGTGCTTCTAAACCATTTCTCGCACGGTGATGTTGCCCATGCTCATAATCAATCACAAGCGGTCCTTTATTGGCTGCAAAGGCTTTTAAAATAGTTTGCGGGTTATAATGCCATTGTCGTCCATCACGTGCCTTCACATGGGGCGCTTTGGGCAACAACTCTACCCACTCAGGCGCTTGGCTAATGGTGGCGTCTTCACATGAAACGTCTTGGCATAAAACGTCTGGACAGAGATCTATTAACGCGGCATGAAATGTCCCATCATAAAATGTCTGGGCATCCCCATCTTTTTGATCTTCGTGAAATTCCTGTTCCATACATTGCCTATTGCTTTACAATTGTCATTGGCAATACAATGCATGAAACTTACTCCCACCATAAGTCTGACACTGTCAGTCAAAAGAGCATTTCTCAAAAAAGCACTCTTTTCCCTATTCTTCTCCTTGTGAGAGAAAACCCCGTGCCAAACCATCCCATAAAATCGTTTTCAAAGGCACTTCAAAGACGATAGAGCGCCGTTGTGAAGTGAGAGGTACAATTTATCGCCTTATACAAAAAAAGCCTCTCTCAAGCCGTTTTTTTTAAGATTGCTTTTTGGCTTAAAAACATTATATCATTGGAGGTAAGGCGTGAGCCAGTTTTGCCAGGACGGTTTTACCGGACCTGCGAGGAGTTGACCGCCCTCCACGCCTTCCCATTTTCCCTGCCCCTTTTCCGTTAAAATCACAGATCTTTCTTCCTGTTGTTTTCTTTATAACAACCTCTCGCCCTTTTTTTCAGCCGCATCCAATAAGCGTCCAATTTCTTTAAGATTCTTTTTATGCATCGAGGTCAGCCACCATTCTTGTTTGCTTGCTACCCATTTGACCACAAAGCGCCACCAGGACCCACCACTTTCACCAAAAAACATAATACCCTGCGTATTTTTGCGTCTGATAACGCCATGGGGGCGGATGAGTGTTTGAATGGCGCCCCGAAAATCATCCAAGTGAAGATCACGCGCTTGATGCTCTAACAAAATATGTTTCACACTGTCTGAAGATAAGCGAAGAAGAGAACTTTCCGTTGTAAAAGCATCACGCACCTTTTGTGGTATAGGTGCAATGGGTATAAACCCACGCGGCAAACGTCCTTCAAACATGGCTTCCAAAAGTGGTGAACCCACAATATCTTCAATGGCAATGCGTTTTCGATTGTCCCCCATCACAGAGACTTTATCACTCAAAAAACGGCTTAAATTTTGCGCCCGATGTTTCCCAGGATTAGAATGCCAACCAGGATCAATCCCCTTTGGTATCTTCTCAATTTTCCCCGTTCGCTTATTGTGCCAAACCTGCTTTTCAACAGGAAGTGGCTCTGCCCCCTCTTCATAGCCTAAATCTTCTGCTTCATAACGGCTTACCTGTCGCACACTGCATTTACACCGCCAACCATTGGGTGGATAAAGCCAATCCCAAACCGGATCATCAACGGGTGCGGTAAACCCCACCCAACTTTCATGTTCTAAACGCTTATGTTCTGAACTTGACAAAGCATAGGTGAGATAGGGCAAAAATTCTTTATTATTTTGTGTGCGCTCCCACTCGCCTGCTGCATGCGCACTCATGGTATTAGCCCAATAGACCGTTTCTAAACGCCGTGGGCTGCCCAATTGCACCACGCTCTTTTCACCAGTTTTGGGGTCAATGCTGGTCTTTTTACCCCACCAACCCTTTTCCTGTAAAATCGGCATCAAATTTTTTTGAAAATCTTGAAAAGGAACTTGATGTTTTATGGCTTCTCCAACCGCTCGCTTAAAATCATCCAAAATGTCATAGCCTACCGATTTTGCCACCGTAAAGGAAAAAGCATGCTCTTCTGGTGCCACATCACGCCAATCAAAGCTTGGAACAAGTGCCTTGGCTTCAAAATAACGGGTGACCTCTTTAGGAGCGGTTTTAAAAAGTTCCTCATCCATGATACCCAAGCCCACGTGCAATCATTTGTACCTTTGCCAAGCGCGCTGCTAATGCGTGATGATCCATTTTACCGAGCAATTCATCCAAGCCTTTTAGGATATCCTCATAACTTTTTGCTTCTCTCACAAGCTTTTTAAAAGGCTCTAAAAGGGGTTCTAAGTCCTCTTCCCAGTCACTTAAAGCTTCTTCAGAAAGTCGGTCCAATTCGTCGTGATATTTCCCACCCTGCTTTTTTCCACCCTTGCCCTCTCTTGTCACAGAAACATCAAAAGCACCCCCACAATCAGTACAAAGACCAGCCTTTTGTTTATCCTCACCATCTTCTTGTCCCCTCTCATCATCAGGCGCATTATAAGGAGCCTTTAAAACATCTTCTTCTTTTGTTGGTTGCGAAAAGCCGATCTTATTGCGCACTTCTTGCGCCCCAACACGCAATCCCAAGGGCACAAGTTTTTCCAGCGCATCACTAATCGCTTTAATATCTTCATTTTCAGAAATCGGCCAATAGACAAGGGGGGTGCGCTCTTGGCGCCCAAAATTAATCTCAACAAAAGGCGCAATCAAATCACGATTGGCCGTCAATGCCAATTGCCGTGCATCAGCTCTGGCAATATCATGGCGCACATTTTCATGAATGCGCGCTTGCGAAAAGGACGCACCATCATCCGTCGTCATTGTTTGCCCCAACACACCCTTTGAAATCTGCCGATCTAAATATTCCGCCTTGACACCAAAAACCGCATTGCCACTGCCTCCCGCTGCTTCAATAAACTCAATCTCCATCTCTTTGGGAATGATCGCTGCCGCATCACTGGATAAATCACGTACAGCTTGAATGAGAACCCGCCGTTCCTCATGAGAAGAGCTCGCACCATATTTCCCAACACGCAACGGCATGCCGTAAACTTCTAAGAAGGCCATCCAATCTTTCAGTGTATAAGACTTAAACAAAAAAGCCCAAGCCGCAAGTCTGGCAAGTCCCGTGCGGATAGGCAAACCGCTTTTCAGCTTTGGTCGATGAATGGAAAATTTATAAGCAGGCAATTCAATACCATAGTGAGACCCCTCTTCTTTTAAACGTAAATGAAAACCATCCCGTCGATCCAATTGAAAAAACCGCTGGTCACGCCATTTCCAAGCAACCGGCCACCATTCCTTGGCACTTTTGTCCCACAAGGTTTCAACAACCGCATAGCCTTTTCCCAAAGCATCTAACAAATCCGTCACATAATCATCAACAAAGGTAGGCGCACTAATCACTTCCCGCACCGCATCTGCTATCTTTTTGTCCTGTGCACTGTTGCTTGCGGCAATCACTCCAGGCTCCACCCCTGTGAGAGCATTTTTACGCATGCCAAGCACAGCACGATAATGCAAATCACGCTCTTCCATATCATCGGCAAGTTGGAAAAACTGCTCTGGATGACCCTCTGCTGCCTGTTGTAAAATATCAGCAAGTTGCGCAGGGGTGAGACCACTGACAATGGTTTGTGACCACACATCACGAACACCGCCAACGGTAGGGCTTGCGACTTCTCTCTCCAACCCTTTGATATTAAGCGCCCTGCCCCACTGATCTAAAAGTTTTACCATCTCATCATCCCATCAATAAATCTTTGATCGCATTGTTGAAAAAAAAGGCGTTGAAAAGAGCGAGCTTTCATCAAAACGATAAGCCTCTCTCACAGGTGTATAATCATAAATTTCAGGAGTTTGGCGGCTGGCAAAATAAGCCAAAGCGCAAGCAATCGCGCTATCACCATGACGCATAAAACCGTCACTGCCTTTAAAACGATGATTGTCTGGAATTTTCACAATGCCATTGACATAAGCAAGCGCTTGATGATCCGCAACAATGTCACTATCGCGCGGCAAAACAATGGACCCATCCCCAAAAGCTTCTAAATAAGCCGGCATTTCTTTGCCATACCAACTTTGCGACAATTGCACTTCCCTCACACAAGCCCCATAACGCTGCGCTGCTTTTTCCGCTAAATAAGCCCCATTGCCCCGTGCATCCAAAGCGCCCCCCAACAAACGCGGCAAGCCATTCACCACATAAAATAAAATCTCTCTTTGTTGATCAAACGGCGTATTGCGCAATTCCACCATAAACCGGACACGGCGCACCAGATCTTGTCCCACTTCCATCACCACAATGGAGGTCGCATCGCCCGATCTGGCAAAATCAACACCAAAAACATGTTGGCGCCGCCGGTCAAGCCCAATATGAAGAGGTTTTATATGTTTCTCACACCAAGCAAAAGCAGCTTGACTTCGTTGATCATCCGATTGATTTTTAAAATCATCCACACAAGCAAAACGCAACACCGCAATACCTGGTGCGCAACAATTTTCAATCTGTAAGCGTGTTAAAGCCGCTCCTTCTTGATCGGCTGGTATGGCATCTAATTCTTGGCGCATAGCAGCCAAACGCACCCCATAAGAGGCACG
>NZ_JBHILZ010000003.1:0-151044 GCF_042193725.1 Bartonella sp. OT172YNZD
TTGTCAATGATGGTGTTAATGAGGCGAAGACTTATACAGATATGAAGTTTGAGACTTTGAATTATGCCATTGAGGATATTCGCAAAGAAGCAAGACAAGCAGCAGCTATTGGTCTAGCGGTGTCCAACTTACGTTACTATGATATACCAGGATCTTTAAGTATTTCATTTGGTAGCGGGGCATGGCGTGGACAATCCGCCTTTGCCATTGGAACTGGTTATACATCTGAAGATGGAAATATTCGCTCGAATGTATCTATTACGAGTGCTGGAGGCCACTGGGGGGTAGGTGCAGGAATTACTCTGAGGTTGAGATGATAATAGAAAAAATGGCTATTATTGTAAAAACGAGAAGTATGTTAGTAAAGGTTCTGTTTGCTCTTGCCTTAATAGGCAAGAGCGAAAGCTTTGCTAGAGAGAACAATAATATTTATACAGTGCATCCACCGCACTTATCGATACCTAAGGGAGAACCTGGCGAAACACGTCGAATTATTATGCAGTTTTATGACTGGACTTTGATTTGTGACGAAAAACAAAAGCTTAAACATAAGCAAGGTATATGTAATGTGACACAGACTGTTCATGATCAAGAAGGAAATACCATTTTTAGTTGGTCTCTTGTTTCTACGACAAGTGGTCAAGCAGTGATGCTTTTTCGAACATTGCCAAATTCTGATATAAATATTCCGATTCAAATGTTTGTAAAAGGTGTTAAAAAACCTGTTCTTATTCATTATACGCAATGTAATGAAACCGTTTGTTTGGCACAATCGCCTGTAGGGTTGGTTTTGACTAAACAAATAGAGCAGGACAATGAAGTACGTATTTCCTATAAAATTAAAGAAGGAAAGGTATTTTCTTTTACTGTACCATTTAAAGGGTTAAATGCGGCACTTAATTCGTTACGTCCTTAGAATCCATCAAGTATTTTTAACAAGAGTCATTTTTTCATAAATCGTTGTATTATATTTTTGAGTGTAAATTATAAGGTCAAATAAGTAAGAAGTTTTATATAATATGATATCGAGGTGATTTCTTGAAAAGAGTGAGAGTTTTATGAATATAAAGTGACAATAGGTTCTTTATGTATATTAGAAAATCAAGTTAGTATTTTCCATAAAGATTAAAGAGTGATTTCGTTAATTATTAAAAGTAAAAAAGATTAGAAATACTCAATTTAAAATAATTAAAAAGACGGCTTCCTTAAAATAATGAGTAGGCTAAATTCTTTTTTAAAGCTTTAAATGGATTTTTAGAGCGGTGTGATTAAGCATTAATATTTTCCAATTATTTATAATAATAGATAAATTTATAATCCTAGAGAATTTATTGAACGATAGTTTTCATTGGTTTTCACAAAATAACAGCTATTGTAATTGCATTTTGTAGTACTATGGAACTTTTATTCCAGCATAATCAAAGCCATTTCATTGCATATAACAAACAAGGCTCGTGTGTGGATAACGAGATTGAAAAAAAGAAAATTTTTTTCTTATAAACTGTACTAATGTATAGGTTGTGGTGATCTTAAGAGTCAGCAAACAGTACGATAGTGTAGATTTGTTACAATAGAGGTGTGTTCCGTGTAAATGGTATGAAGAAAAGAGCATAATTTATAAAAATTGATGTGAACGTAAACGATTAATTTATAGTTTTAAGTTCATAAAGAGAAGAATGATTTCTTGTATTTATCATTTGATGCTGCGTTATTGCTTTATTTAGGAATGAGCAGAAGGGTTTTCACGTTTATTTATTGGGGGAACGCTCAAGGGATAAGAGAAATGACTCCGTTAAATTATGGTTCAAAAGAGTTAAAGCGAGGAGAAATATACGATATCAAAGAAGATCAGTTATATGATCAGTGCGGTAGTAATACAAATAATCGTTCTGCATTGTCACGAACAGAGGCATACTCTGTTCTTGTTGATATAAAGAGACAACAGAGAAAAAAACATTATGAACAGAAACAGGTTTTTGTTCAATCTGAGACAGCTTTTGAGTTTCATAGTCAGATAATGATAGGTGCTCAAAGAACAAAAAAACTCAAAGCACCTTTTCTTCGACGGTTCTCTCCAGTAAAATCTTCACCTCTTTATGCGGCACTTGATCTCGGAACGAATAATTGTCGTCTTCTTATCGCATCTCCCAGTAAACCTGGATATTTTCGTGTTGTTGATGCTTTTTCTCGTATTGTCCGATTGGGAGAAGGTTTAATAAATAACGGTTTTCTTAATACACAAGCTATGGATCGTGCAATTGAAGCATTAAAGATTTGTCATTTAAAGCTAAAACAAAGGCATATTAAGCATTATCGCTTGATTGCAACGGAAGCTTGTCGTTCTGCAGAAAATGGTAGACATTTTATTCAGCGTGTTTTGGAGGAGACAGGTCTTGAATTGGAAATTGTTGATCGGCAAACAGAAGCGCGTTTTGCTGTTACAGGGTGTAGTACACTTGTTGAACCAAATACTGACGCTATTGTGCTTTTTGATATTGGAGGAGGATCATCAGAAATTGTGCTACTTGATGTTTCTCAAAAGCGTTCTTTTCGTTTATCTAGACAAATTATCGCTTGGACTTCTCTTCCTGTTGGTGTTGTTACGCTTGCTGAACGTTTTGGAGGGAATGATATTAGCTTAGACGATTTTGAAAAAATGAAAAGCTATGTGCGAGGATTGTTAAATAATTTTTCAGATCGTCATAAATTAGGAGAGTTAGCGCAAGGTTCGAAGTTTCACCTTTTGGGACCCTCCGGTACAGTTACGACTTTAGCAGGAATGTATCTTAATTTAGAGCGTTATGATAGGAAAAAAGTGGATGGCATTTGGATGAATGATGCAGACATTACTCTTATGACACAACGCCTATTATCATGGGATATAGAAAAACGTGTCATAAGTCCTTTTATTGGGCGCGAGAGGGCAGATTTAGTTTTAGCTGGCTGTGCAATTTTAGATGTTATTCGAGAAGTTTGGCCAAGTCAGCGTTTAAGAGTTGCTGATCGTGGATTAAGGGAAGGAATTTTGATAGAGATGATGTTACGCGATGGGGTATGGTGTCGTCATAGAAAGAGCAGAGATTTCAAGCGTTAGAGAATTAAATATGGAGACAATGAATAACGATGAAAAAAACAACAAAAACACCGAGTGGTGGCTATGGAGGTTCAGGGTCACATGAATTATATCAGCGCGTAAAAAAGAAAGCAGGAACCATTAAAGCTTCATCACGACGATGGTTAGAGAGGCATCTGAATGATCCTTATGTACATCAATCAAAATTAGATGGTTATCGTTCGCGTTCGGCTTATAAACTCATTGAAATTAATGAACGTTATAGGTTTTTGAAAAAAGGTCTAAAGGTTATTGATCTAGGAGCAGCACCTGGGGGCTGGTGTCAGGTGGCTGAGCGTATAGTAGGGTCAAGTGATGAAGATCCTAGCGTTGTTGGTATTGATTATTTACATGTTGATCCATTGCCTAGAGTTGCCATGTTGGAAATGGATTTTTTGCATACAGATGCATCGCAGAAATTAATTGAAACTTTAGGGACAAAACCGGATGTGGTTCTTTCTGATATGGCAGCGCCAACAACAGGTCATCGTCAGACGGATCATTTAAGAACGATTTATTTATGTGAAGTTGCGGCTGATTTTGCTCTTTCGGTTCTTAAGCCTAGGGGACATTTTTTAGCAAAGGCTTTTCAAGGAGGAGCAGAAAGCACTCTTCTTACGATACTAAAACAGCATTTTAAAAAAGTCTATCATGTTAAACCACCCGCAAGCCGATCAGAATCAGTAGAGCTTTATCTTCTAGCACTTGAATTTAAGGGAAAAACAAAAATACAAGAATAGCGCCTTCTTTTAGAAGACTTAACTTTACTTAGCCTATTTAGATGTAATGATTTTTTCTCAAAGAGTTATCAGCGATATTGACAGTTTTTCTGTTATCAATGATGAAAAACTGGTAAAACTAATGTATTACCTATAGAGGTAGAGAGATTGATTCCTCAGTGAGTGCTTCCAATGAAATTTCTTGATCAAGCTAAAGTTTATATTCGTTCTGGTAATGGAGGTGCTGGAGCAGTATCATTTCGTCGTGAAAAATTCATAGAATTTGGGGGGCCTGATGGGGGGAATGGAGGACGGGGTGGTGATGTTTGGGCTCTTGTTGTTGATGGGCTTAACACGCTGATTGATTATCGCTACCAACAGCATTTTAAAGCAAAAACAGGGGGGCATGGCAAGGGGCGTAATATGACGGGTGAAAAGGGTGATGATGTCATCCTTAAAGTTCCGGTTGGGACGCAAGTTTTTGAAGAAGATAATGCAACGTTAATCTGTGATTTAACGGAAGTGGGACAGCGCTATCGTCTTGCAAAAGGAGGGAATGGCGGTTTTGGTAATCTTCATTTTACAACATCAACAAATCGGGCACCGCGTCGTGCAAATCCAGGTTTGGCTGGAGAAGAGCGCGCAGTATGGCTTCGTTTGAAGTTAATTGCTGATGCTGGGCTTGTTGGTTTACCCAATGCTGGAAAATCAACTTTTTTAGCTTCTGTAACGGCTGCAAAACCAAAAGTTGCAGATTATCCTTTTACCACTCTACATCCTCATCTTGGTGTTGTACGTATTGATGGTCGTGAATTTGTTTTAGCTGATATTCCTGGCTTGATTGAAGGGGCACATGAAGGCGTAGGAATCGGAGATCGTTTTTTAGGGCATGTAGAACGTTGTCGTGTTTTATTTCATTTGGTTTCTGCTCAAGAAGAAGATGTAGCAAGGGCATATCAGATTGTGCGTCATGAACTTGAGGCATATAGAAATAATCTAAGTGATAAGACTGAAATTGTCGCTTTAAGCCAGATAGATACTCTGACGATTGAAGAGCGTAAAACGAAACAGGAAGCTTTGCAAAGAGCAGCAGATCAACCTGTTATGATGTTTTCTGCGGTTAGCCGCGAAGGTTTAGAAAATGTGCTGCGTGCTGGTGCACATATTATTGAAATGTCACGCAAAGAGGAGATCAGTGGGGATAGCAAGGTTGATTGAGATGGCTGTTGGATCGCAAAAACTTACACACTATAAACGTATTGTGGTCAAGATTGGATCTGCCCTTTTGGTTGATCCTCAGGCAGGTTTACGGGTTGAATGGCTTAAAAGCTTGATTAGTGATGTTGTTGAATTGCACAAAAAAGGTGTAGAGATATTGTTGGTGTCTTCAGGTGCTATTGCTTTAGGAAGGACATTGTTACAGCTTCCTAAGGGGGCTTTGAAATTGGAAGAAAGCCAGGCATGTGCTGCTTTGGGGCAAATTGAGTTAGCAAAAACCTATGGTGATGCGCTTGCTCAACATGGGCTCAAAACAGGCCAAATTTTGCTCACTTTATTTGATACGGAAGAGCGAAGGCGTTATCTCAATGCACGTGCAACGATTAATGTACTTTTACGTTTTAGAGCAGTACCTGTTATTAATGAGAATGATACTGTTGCGACAAATGAAATTCGTTATGGTGATAATGATCGTTTAGCTGCACGTGTGGCAACAATGATGGGGGCAGATCTTTTAATACTTTTATCTGATATTGATGGTCTTTATACAAAGTCTCCCTATGGTGATCCAACGGCTGAATTTATACCTTTTGTTGCATCCATTACGCATGATATCGAAAAAATGGCAGATGTTGCTGCTTCAGAGTTTTCACGAGGAGGAATGAAGACCAAGCTTGATGCTGGAAAGATAGCTAATGCTGCTGGAACGGCGATGATTATTACCTCAGGCAAGCGTATGAATCCCCTTGCTGCAATTGACAAAGGTGAACGCAAGAGTTTTTTTGCGGCTGGTGAGAAATCTGTTAGTGCTTGGAAAACATGGATTTCTGGTCATTTAGATCCATCTGGTGTTTTGACGATTGATCAAGGAGCCATTAAGGCTCTTGAATCAGGAAAATCATTATTAGCTGCAGGGGTTATTGCCGTTGAGGGAAATTTCCATCGTGGGGATACGGTTGCAATTGTTGATACAAATGGGGTTGAGATTGCGCGTGGACTTGTAAGCTATGGCAAAGATGAGGCTGTACGCATTATAGGATGTAAAAGCGAAGAAATTGAATCTATTCTTGGGTATGAGGCGCGCTCTGCTATGGTGCATCGTAATGATATGATTTTACGTTGCTTGACCAATTCTGTTTAAAAAAGTTACTTTTGTTTTTATTGTTTTGGCAGAGTGGATGATACGATGACTTTAGAAGAACAAATGAAGGACATGGGGCAAAAAGCACGCTATGCCGCTGCAGCGTTGGCTGTTGCTTCTTCTGAGCAAAAGAACAATGCATTGGAAATGATCGCTTTAAGTCTAGAGGCTCAGTCAGATGAAATTTTACGGGCGAATTGTCAAGATTTAGAAAAGGCTGCTCAGAATAATTTGAAAGCTGCAATGATTGATCGGCTAAGATTAGATGAAGGACGTTTGCGTGCAATCATAGATAGTGTCCGCCAAGTTGCTTGTTTGCCTGATCCTGTTGGACAAGTGATGAGTGAATGGACACGTCCAAATGGGCTTCATATCAGCCGTATTCGTACACCTCTTGGTGTGATTGGCATTATTTATGAAAGTCGTCCAAATGTTACAGTTGATGCGAGTTCTTTGTGCTTAAAAGCAGGCAATGCTGCGATTTTGCGCGGTGGTTCGGATAGTTTTCATTCTTCTAATGCTCTTCATTTAGCTTTGGTACAAGGTTTAGAGCGCTCTGGTTTATCCAAAGATGCTATCCAAATGGTTGGAACGACAGATCGCGCTGCCGTTGGGGAAATGCTCAAAGGATTGGATGGAGCGATTGATGTGATTGTGCCTCGTGGGGGAAAGAGCCTTGTTGCCCGCGTTCAGTCTGATGCACGTGTTCCAATTTTTGCACATTTAGAGGGACTTTGTCATATTTATATTGATAAATCAGCAGATTTAAATATGGCATGTGATATTGTACTGAATGCAAAGTTGCGGCGGACAGGGATATGCGGTGCTGTTGAAACAGTTCTCATTGACAGCCAGGCATTAAAAAAGTTTCTTCCTGTTTTAACTGCTTTACAGGAGAAGAGGTGTGAAATTCGTGCTACAGAAGATATTGTTTTTCTTATGCCAGATGTCAAATTAGCTTCTGAAGAAGATTGGTCGCATGAATATCTTGATGCTATTCTTTCTGTTAAAACAGTTGAAGGTGTTGAGGGAGCCATTGCCCATATCAAACGTTATTCATCAGGACATACCGAATCGATTATTGCTAAGGATATGGAAGTGGTAGAGAAATTTTTTAATCATTTAGATTCAGCTATTTTGCTGCATAATGCATCTACGCAATTTGCTGATGGAGGTGAATTTGGTTTTGGAATGGAAATTGGTATCGCAACAGGAAAAATGCATGCACGTGGCCCGATAGGTGTTGAACAGCTAACTTCATTTCAATATCATGTTAAAGGAAATGGTCAGGTTAGAGCTTGAGAACACCATTTTTTCCATGGAAAAATTGTATGCCACATGTTGAAAGATCCAATGTTGTGGGTCTTTTTGGTGGTTCCTTTAATCCACCGCATGCGGGGCATCTTCTTGTTGCAAAAATTGCCATTCGGCGGTTGCATCTTGATCAGTTATGGTGGATGATCACTCCAGGAAATCCTTTAAAAGATTGTACACAGTTGCTCTCTTTAGAGGAGAGAATGCAATTAAGTTTTAAACTTATTGACCATCCGAAAATTCGCTTAACAGGTTTTGAACAGGCTATAGGGAGCAAAGTATCAGTAGATACGATTTTTCATATTCTTACCCATTACAGTGGCGTAAATTTTGTATGGATTATGGGGGCAGATAGTTTTACGACGATACATCATTGGTATCGATGGCATGATATAGTCTCTATGCTTCCTATTGCGATTATTGATCGTCCTTTAGGCAATCGGTCGGCGCTTTCTTCTCCTATGGCACATATTTATCGCCGTTTTCGTTTGGATGAGAGAGAAAGTAAGCGATTACCTTTTATCAAGCCACCAGTTTGGACTTATTTGCACGGACCTTTGTCTTTTCAATCTTCAACAAACCTTCGTTTGAAGAAGAATGATTTTTCTTGAACATTTTATAAGATTCTGCTTCTCTTTAGAGAAATCTCTTTTTTAGATTCCACAACTATAAGAAAGGATATTGATCTGAAAAACGTTGCACACAAACACTTTTACGATATTATGTTTTCAAAAGAAAAAAAAGTTCTTTCTGTTAGTGAGAGTCTTGAAGTTATTCTCAAGAGTTTAGAAGATACAAAGGCAGAAGATATTGTTGCTATTGATATTCGAGGGAAGTCATCTTTAGCTGATTATATGGTCATAGCTTCAGCAAATTCGCAGCGTCATGTATCTTCTGTTGCTGATCATTTATTACACACTTGGAAAGATAGTGGGCAGAGGCTTGCGCGTGTAGAAGGGCTTGCTGGAGGTGACTGGGTATTGATTGATACAGGTGATATTATCATTCATCTTTTTCGTCCAGAAATTCGTCTTTTTTATAATTTAGAAAAAATATGGATGTTTCCGGATTTAAACGATACAGCTTTGCTTTTCTTAGGAGATCATTAAAATGCAAATTTCTATTTTTGCGGTTGGTCGTATGAAAAGTGGAGCGGAGCAAAAATTAGTTCAGCATTATTTGGATCGTTTTTCTAAAATTTCTGGAGCTGTAGGCTTTCATTTAAAAAAGTTACAAGAGATACCAGAAAGTCGTGCTCAAACAGCGTGTCAACGTATGGAGGAAGAGGGGGGAAGACTTATTGAATTTTTACCTGAAAAATGTCGATTAATTGTGTTAGATGAGCGTGGAGAATCGATTCCCTCAACTTCTTTTTCTGAAAAATTGAGATGTTATCGTGATGAAGGCATGCGAGATGTCGTCATTGCTTTGGGAGGACCTGATGGGCATAATGAACAAATAAGGAAGCGTGCTGATTTTCTTTTATCTTTTGGTTTGATGACATGGCCACATAAAATTGCACGTATTCTTCTTACAGAACAACTTTACCGCGCTGTAACAATTGAAAATAATCATCCGTACCATCGTTTTTAATATTTTTGTGCAATTTTTAGCACTTATTTATATATTTATTAATATTGTTTTAGCTGACACCATTTAAAGCATCTCTAATGTATACGATGAGATGTCATGGTTGGGCAAATGAAAAAGCTTCTTCATAGAAAGATGCTATATTTATATGGGGAATGCGTGATATTTGTCATTCTGCTCTTGAGTATGTTCTTTTGCTTTTCTGTATCGCATGCGGAAGATACAATGAGGAGTACGGAAGCACATAAAGAATTGGGAGAAATTCGCCAAAATATTTCACTTTCGCGTGAGCGTGTTGCTTTTCTTACGCATCAAGTTGAGAATTTAAAAAAAGATCAACGTGTTTTGAGTGATGCACTCATAAAGGCGGCTAAAGAAGAACGTACAGTAGCAGATGATATTGCTAAAAGAGAAGAAAAGCTTAAAAAAATGATAGAAAAGCGGGTACAAGTCTATCAAAGTTTAAAAAATCGTCGTGCTGAATTTGCGGAAGTTCTTGCAATTTTGGAACGTATGGGATTGAATCCGCCTCCTGCTCTTATGATACAGCCAGAGGACGCGTTGGCTTCTATACGTAGTTCTGTTTTATTAGGGACTGTTATTCCTCAGATGGAAGAGAAAACACGAGATTTAACAGAGAAACTCAAGGAGTTGACCAATTTGAGTAATTCCATTATTACGGAATATACGGCATTAAAGACAAAACTGCAAAATCAAGCAGAGCAGCGAAAACGTCTAGAGCTTTTATTAGACAAAAAAAACAAACTACAAAAAAAATCAGAAAAAGAACTTACAGAACAGCAACAAAAAAATATTGCTCTTGCTAAAAAAGCGCAGTCTTTGGAAGAATTGATTTTAGAGCTCGATCGTCAGTCAAAACTTAGCCCTGATGCATCAGTACAGGTACGGAAAAGTTTGCAATTGTTAGAACAGTCCAATTTTGAAAGCCGAAAAGGTTCGTTACTTTTTCCTGTTTCAGGAAAAAGAATACATCATTTTAACAAAAACTCGCAGATTACGCGCTTTGGTGAAACGATAGAAACAGAGTCAGGAGCTGTTGTTATATCACCTGTGGATGCTTTTGTTGCTTTTGCTGGGCCATTTCGTTCTTACGGACAGTTAATCATTCTCAATGTTGGAAATGGTTATCATATCATTCTTACTGGAATGTCGAGAATTAATGTAAAACAGGGGCAGTTTGTTCTTTCAGGTGAGCCTCTGGGTATAATGGAGATGCAATTTATTTCAAATAGTGTTGCATTGGATATAGGAAAAATTTCTCCAATGCTTTACATTGAGTTTAGAAAGCAGGGAAAACCTGTAAATCCAACTCCTTGGTGGCAGACTGAAAAAATAAGAAGGAGCCAAAATGATTCGTAAAGTTATTCTTTTGGTCGCTGGGGTATTGCTCGGCGCCTGTTCAATGATTATGGTGCAGTCTGTTGCTGCGAATAATGAAGATAATGCATATAAAAAGCTAGCTATATTTGGCGATGTTTTTGAGCGCGTGCGTATGCAATACGTTACAGTTCCAGATGATAAAAAGCTTATTGAAAATGCTATCAATGGTATGCTCACATCACTGGACCCTCATTCATCTTATTTGAACGCTGAAGAAGCCAAGGATATGCGGGATTCTACGAAAGGAGAGTTCGGAGGTCTTGGTATTGAGGTTACTATGGAAAAAAACTTAATTAAAGTTGTTTCACCAATGGATGATACTCCTGCTTCAAAAGCAGGTATTCTAGCAGGAGACCTTATTTCAAAAATTGATGATGTACAAACGAATGGTCAAACATTGAATGAAGCTGTTAATAAGATGCGAGGTGCTCCTGGAACACCAATTACCTTAACAATTATTCGTTCTGGCGTTGATAAGCCATTTGAAGTGAAGATTGTTCGTGATATTATCAAGGTAAAAGCGGTGAAATATCGGGTTGAGGGCGACATTGGATATTTAAGAGTTATCCAGTTTTCTGAGCAGACATTGGGTAATCTTCTGGCGGCAATTAAAGATATCCAATCTAAAATTCCTGAAGATAAGCTAAAAGGTTACGTGCTTGATTTGCGGCTTAATCCTGGTGGGCTTTTAGATCAAGCTGTTAATGTTTCGAGTGCTTTTCTGAATAAAGGTGAAATTGTGTCGACTCGTGGGCGCAAAAAGAGTGATGTGACAAGATTTGATGCGAAGCCAGGTGATGTCATCAATGGAAAACCGCTCATTGTCCTTATTAATGGTGGTTCGGCAAGTGCTTCTGAAATTGTTGCGGGTGCATTACAAGATCATCGTCGTGCAACAATTTTAGGAACGCAGTCTTTTGGTAAAGGATCTGTTCAAACAATTATTCCTTTGGGTGAAAATGGAGCTTTACGCTTAACAACAGCACTTTATTACACGCCATCTGGCACTTCTATTCAAGGAACAGGGATCACGCCTGATATTATTGTAGAGCAACCACTCCCTGAAAAATATAAGGGTTATGATATAAAAGTTGGTGAGTCGGCATTAAAAGGACATATCAAAGGAAAACGAGAGAGTAATAAAGGATCTGGTTCAGCTGCTTTTGTTCCGAAAGACCCTAAAGATGATATTCAATTGAATGAGGCTTATAAACTGTTACGAGGTGAAATGGCACATGCAGCATTTCCACCAGATCCCAATAAGGATGTGTTAAAGTGAGAAATGATATCTATAGCTTGCGATTTTGAGGAATATTAAATGGATGCAGGTATTAATTTGAAGACTCTTCCATATCGCAAATGTGTTGGGATTGTTGTCTTTAATCATGAAGGTAAAGTTTGGGTTGGGCGTCGTTTAATGACGCCCATTCATGCAGATATTGAAATATCTCGTCGTTGGCAGCTTCCTCAAGGAGGGATTGATGAAGATGAAAAACCATTAGATGCAGCATATCGTGAACTTTATGAAGAAACGGGTATTCGATCTGTAAAGTTGATTAAAGAAGCACAAAATTGGTTCCACTATGATTTTCCACAAGAACTTATTGAGTGCACATTAAGCAATAAATATCGTGGGCAAATACAAAAGTGGTTTGCTTTCCAGTTTACAGGAAAGCTTTCTGAAATTGCGATTAATCCGCCACCAGATGGCAATAAAGCGGAATTCGATCAATGGAAATGGATTGATCTAGAAACCCTTCCGTTGATTGCTGTTTTTTTTAAAAAGCATGTTTATATGAAAGTTGTCAGCGAATTTCGAGGTAGCCTTAGGTCATTATAAAAGCTATATGATTATGAGAAAGCTTTTTTTATTAAGATGCTTTATATTATTTATAAATAATAAACATGTTTCTCTTTTATGTAAAGAACAGGAATATAAAATGAAAAAGTTATTTAATTTACTTATAGTTTTTACTCTCTTGAGTATTTCATCTGTTGCATTTGCAACAAATTCAAAGCCTCCTGCATCAAAAGATGCGGCAGCAACATTGCCAAATGGAGCTTCTTCTTTGACTGAAACCTACGGTTTGTGGACTATTAACTGTGGTATACAAGAAGGAAAAAGAATTTGTTTTATGCACCGTCAAGAAGCGAATGAGCAGGGGCGTGTTGTTGTGGCTATGAACCTTATTCTCAATGCTGAGGGTGTTGTATCTGGTAATTTAACTGTTCCGTTTGGCATTTTGGTTTCTAAGCCTGTTCGTTTACAAGTCGATGAAGGAAAAGCTGTTATCGAAACTGGTATTCGGACTTGTGTACCAGCAGGTTGCGTGGTTCCAGTCGTTTTTGACAAAAATTACGTAGCAGCTTTACGTGCTGGAAAACAGTTAAAGTTGGCGATGACAATTGCTGCTGCAGGTGAACCAGCCTTGAATGATTTATTTATTCAGCTTAATGGTTTTAGCAACGCTCTTAACCGTTTGACTACTTTGCAGAAATGATTCTAAAAATAAAAGCGGCCTTTTAAAGGCCGTTTTTAGTTTGTTCGTTGTTTATATATTAATAATTAAAACGATGAGATTTAAGATTAATCCTATAAGGACTATTCAGAGTTTTTTTTAAGTTCTCGGATTTTTTGCTGTTTCTTCTATTTTCATGTGCTATTTTTAATTTTGATATTTGTTTTTAGCTGCATCGTCATTAAATAGAGAGATGAAGAATTTAGATGTCTGGTTTTTATTCAAGAAAAAAGAGTATTGAAATATAAAATCATTTTTTGATACACAGACCTGCTTTAATGAAGGTTTTCTATACGCTCTTCTGTTTTCTTGATTGAAAGGGATAACGCATGATTTATGCATTGCTTCGAACGATTGATTTGATTTTTGATATTTATATTTATATTTTAATCGCTAGTGCCATTTTGTCTTGGCTTTATGTTTTTAATATCATAAATTCGCGCAATCGCTTTGTTGTTTTGATAGGAAGCTTTCTACATCGTCTTACAAACCCCGTTCTAAGCCGTATCCGGCAAATTTTACCAAATTTCGGAACAATTGATATTTCACCTATTGTAGTGTTCATTATTATTTATTTTATTCGTACTTTCATGTGGCGCGTTTACGCAAACATGTATTTATAGAAATATTACTTGGGGCGAATACATGTTTTATCAAGTTGATAAAACTAACTTGATTTTGTTTGTATATCTCATTCCCAAATCCTCCGTTGACAAAATAATAGGGGTTGAATGTAGGGATGGTAAAAAACAATATCTGGTTATACGCCTTCGTACTGTTCCTGAAGATGGAAAAGCGAATAAAGCTCTCATTAAATTTCTTGCGAAGCAGTGGAGAATACCATCTTCTTCTATTTCTCTAAAAAACGGCGCAATATCTCGCTACAAACAACTCTATTTTTCAACACATTTAGAAGAGCTAAAGCAGATATGGCAATCCTTTAGAGATTGCATTTCGTAGAAAAAATAAATAATAAAGCCTATTAAAAAAACAGGCTTTATTTTATTAAAATCGTTATATTTTTTTATTGCGCTCAACAGCTTGCTTAATTAATTCATGAGCAAAGTTTTTATCACGCCATCCTTCAATTTTAGCCCATTTTCCAGGTTCCAGATCTTTGTAATGCTTGAAGAAATGTTCAATTTGTTTGAGTGTAATCTCGGGCAGATCTGTATAGTCATGAATATTGATATAGCGTTTTGTTAATTTTGGAGTGGGAATGGCAATAATTTTTTCATCTTTACCGCCATCATCTTCCATCATCAGAGCTCCGATGGGGCGAACATTGATAACACAACCAGGCATAAGTGGACGGGTATTACAGATAAGGACATCAATAGGATCACCATCATCTGAAAGCGTATGAGGGACAAAACCGTAATTCCCAGGATAAACCATTGATGTATGAAGAAAACGGTCAACAAATAATGCGCCCGACTTTTTATCCATCTCATATTTTGTTGGTTGACCACCAAGGGAGACTTCTACGATAACGTTAATATCTTCTGGTGGATTTTGGCCTACGGGTATTTCCTTAATATTCATAGAGACATCCTTTCTGGGATATAGTGAGGCTTAATACAATTAAATCTTTTACCAAAGAGATTATGAAATTAGCTTAAAATTGATGCACGTGTTTTTTCAAAACGTTTACGTTCATTAGGATCAAGATAGAGTTTGCGGAGACGAATATTTTTAGGGGTTACCTCCACAAGTTCATCATCTTGTATCCACGATAAGGCACGTTCTAATGTCATTTTAATGGGAGGCGTTAGCTTTACAGCTTCATCTTTTCCGGAAGCGCGCATATTGGTGAGTTTTTTTCCTTTTAACACATTAACTTCTAAGTCATTATCTCGTGAGTGGATACCAATAATCATACCTTGATAGACTTTCACACCTGCATCGATGATCATAGGTCCACGATCTTCAAGATTAAAAAGAGCATAAGCGACAGCTTCACCGTTGTCATTTGAAATCATAACACCATTAACACGACCGGCAATGTCTCCTTTATAAGGTTCATAAGCATGGAAGAGGCGATTCATAATTGCTGTACCACGTGTGTCCGTTAAAAGTTCAGATTGATAACCAATGAGTCCTCTAGTTGGCGCATAAAAAACAAGTCGGACCCGATTACCCCCCGAAGGACGTAATTCCACCATTTCGCCCTTACGTTCAGAAATTTTCTGTACAACAGTACCGGAATATTCTTCATCAACATCGATAACAACTTCTTCGATTGGCTCAAGAGTTATTCCATTTTCATCTTTTTGCATAACAACACGTGGACGTGAAACACTAAGCTCAAATCCTTCACGGCGCATATTTTCAATGAGAACTGCAAGTTGTAATTCTCCTCGTCCTGAAACGTAGAAAGAATCTTTATCGGCTGATTCTTCAATTTTAAGAGCGACATTACCTTCTGCTTCTTTTAACAATCGGTCACGAATGACACGACTTGTTACTTTATCGCCTTCAGTTCCAGCAAGGGGACTATCGTTGACGAGAAAACTCATAGTAACAGTAGGGGGATCAATTGGTTGGGCAGTAAGGGATTCATTAACAGTAGGATCACAGAAAGTATCAGCAACAGTACCTTTTTGTAGACCTGCAATCGCAACAATATCACCAGCACTTCCTTCTTCAATAGGTTGCCGTTCTAAGCCACGAAATGCTAAAATCTTTGAAATACGCCCAGTTTCTAAAAGTTTTCCATCTTGTCCAAGAACCTTGACATTTTGATTGGGTTTTAGAGAGCCAGAATGAATCCGCCCTGTAATAATTCGTCCCAAAAACGGATCCGCTTCAAGAATAGTTCCAATCATACGAAACGGTCCTTCTGCTACACTAGGAGAAGGGACATGCTGCGTCACAAGATCAAATAAAGGACCTAATCCCTGATCTTTTGGTCCCTCGGGGGCTTCAGCCATCCATCCATCGCGTCCAGATCCATAAAGAATAGGAAAATCAAGCTGTTCATCGGTTGCATCAAGAGCAGCGAAAAGGTCAAAAACCTCATTAATGACTTCATCAACGCGTGCATCAGGTCGGTCAATTTTATTAATCGCAACAATAGGGCGCAATCCCACTTTCAATGCTTTGCCAACGACAAATTTTGTTTGTGGCATTGGTCCTTCGGCAGCATCAACAAGTACAATGACTCCATCAACCATATTTAGAATGCGTTCAACTTCTCCACCAAAGTCGGCGTGTCCTGGTGTATCAACGATATTAATTCGATTATCCTTCCAAACAACAGATGTCATTTTTGCTAGGATTGTAATTCCACGTTCTTTTTCAATATCGTTTGAATCCATCATACGTTCGCTTGTACGCTGATTATCACGGAAGTTTCCTGATTGCTTGAGAAGTCCGTCTACAAGCGTTGTTTTCCCATGGTCAACGTGGGCAATGATGGCAATGTTACGCAATTGCATAAATTTTCTTCTTTTCGTTTAATGAAATTTCATTCGAGGCAAAGTCTTTACATTCTTTGCCTGACTATTACAAAACCTTTTACATGTTTTTTTATAATTTTGGAAGATGGAGGTAATATTTTTATGGCAAAACTATTCATCTAAGTCTTTAAGGCTCTATTAAGCTTCAATTTCTAGAGCTTCGTAAAAGGATTTTTTTATAGTATGTATGTTCTATTCTCGAGCTAATAATTGTCCATAAAAATCACCGTCAATTTGATTTTTATCAATATGACGCAAGGAATTTATATGAACGCTTGTAAAAATAAGTAAGTATAAAGCTAGCTGTATTATTGTTGTTGTTTTGCAAGAGATTGATAAAAATCCAGAATATCTCTTAATCCATAGCCAATTTATTGACAGCTGTACGACATTTTTATTCGAATAAAGCTGTTTCTTATTCTATAACTTGTCCATCAAAATCCAGATCTAATGCAACCGTGTATTTGAGGTAAATATTGAGACGATTAAGCATTTTATAAGAAGTTCTAGCGTTTGTATGCCAGATTGGGGCAAGAGTTATATCTGTGTGATTTATTTATGAAACCGGAATACAGTCTTATTTAGAAAAAATATGAAGGCATAAAAAGAAAATTCCCATCTTTGCCGTTAAGCCAATTTTATGATTTCAAAAGCATCTAAGCAATATCTTTTAAACCATGGAGATAATGCATTGCCTCACTAATTTTGTTTATCGCATTCTCTAATAGGAGTATGCTTTTCATGCCAAACAGAACGCTTTAAACAGAATACACTTGTTGTTGCATATTCATGTACTTAAGAGAGATTTCTTAACGGACATTACATCCATTCCATAATAGGGCTCATAAATGGTGTAAGATACGCGAATAGTATACTATCAACGTCTTTGTGAAGAAATATAAACCTATAGAGCATCATCATTATTATTCTTTCTCAGCTGTCAATATTGCGACAGTTTTTGATATGAGAGAGAGTATAAGAAGTATTTAATTTTTTTCTTGAATAGTTTTTAGCCATACACCAATCTCGTTTGTGATAGGCAAGAAGATGATTTTAATTGATTTAATATGAGACGCTTTATGATGAGATAAATTTACGAGATTCAGAGCTGTTATTCAATAAAAAATAATAAATTATCTATGAAGCGGTGCGCTAGAAAATAAATTAATAGAGCTTATTCTCTTCTGGAAAGATCTTAGGTTACATGATAAGATCTTTTCAGAAGAAAGAGTTTTCGCTTTACATGTTTAAAGAAGAGTTCCTGACAAAATGAGGGAAGCTACAGAAAAATAGATTATAATGCCCATGACATC
Source organism: Bartonella sp. OT172YNZD (assembly GCF_042193725.1). NCBI lineage: Bacteria > Pseudomonadati > Pseudomonadota > Alphaproteobacteria > Hyphomicrobiales > Bartonellaceae > Bartonella > Bartonella sp. OT172YNZD. Next base: position 17,789 of record NZ_JBHILZ010000003.1, read on the forward strand.
TACTAAAGTTGCCACGAAAGGAGCAGAAGCACTTGCTGGATCAAATTTTAAACCTTTAAGAATAAAAGGCAGCATAGATCCAGAAAGAGAACCAAAGGTAACGATTCCGACTAAAGCTGTACCCACTGTTGTTGAAACAGCAATCCAATGTTGCCCATAGTCGTAGATACCGAATTGTTGCCAAAGAGCAATGCGCGTAATGCCAATAATTCCCAGTAAGAGACCAAGGGATAGTCCCGTTGGAATTTCACGAATGAACACTTTCCACCAGTCTTTCAAGGTGAGTTCACGTAAAGCCAATGCACGGATAATAAGGGATGTAGCCTGTGAGCCGGAATTTCCTCCTGAGCTCATAATGAGAGGTATAAATAGTGTAAGAATAATCGCTTTTTCGAGTTCTGTTTCGAAATGTTGCATAGCGCTTGCTGTCAGCATTTCACCGATAAAGAGTAAAGCGAGCCATCCGCCACGTTTTTTCATCATTTCAGGAAATTTAATTTGCATATAGGGCTTATTAAGCGCTTCCATACCCCCAAATTTATAGGCATCTTCATTCATCTCATCAACCATAGTATCAAGCACGTCATCGACGGTTACAATGCCAATGACATGGTTACTTTCATCAACGACAGGCACAGAGAGAAGATCATGGCGCTGGAAAAGGCGTGCGATATCTTCATGATGTGTGAAGGGCGATATTGTAATGGGCGAGTCATGGGTAGGGACATTAAGAATTTGTTCATCAGGTGAAGCAAGAATAAGGTTACGCAGTGAAACAGCTTTGAGAAGAATACCTGTTTTAGGGTCAATTACATAGCTGGTATAAACTGTTTCACGTGTCCGCTCGACCTCACGAATGTGATCCAAAGTTTTTTGTATGGTCCAGTTTGAAGGAACGGCTATAAACTCTGTTGTCATCAGTGCCCCTGCTGTATGATCAGGATAACTGGTAAGTTTTTTAAGTTCAGCACGCGTTAAGGGTTTAAGCAAGGCATAAAGTCGTGTGCGGGTTTCTTTATCCATTTCTTGAAAGACGTCTGCAGCAGCATCAGCAGACATGCCATCAAGAATTTCAACAGCACGATTTATAGGGAGAAGTTCTAGGATGGCAGCAGGTTGCTCAAGCTCTGGTTTATCAAAAAGTTCGATAACATAATCAAGAGGCAGAAGACTAAGAATAGTTACACGTTCCATGATATCGAGGTCATTGATGATATCAATAGAGTCTGCAAAATGCTGGTTCTTTAACTTTTCAGCGAGAGCTTCAGGAGAAAAATTTTTGAAGTCGAAGGTCGTTTTGATTTCAGTCATGATAAAGTACCTCCTGAAGAGTTGGAGAATTGTAAATCTAGATAATAGATGAGATAAAAACAAAAGTTTATGGAAGATTAAAAAACTCCCCAACTATATTCCCAATTGTTAATATTTGAAGTAAAGTCAAGGGTAAATTATAACTTATAAACAATTTTCTGAATCACTAAAACGAGAATACAGCTTAATTTGAGGATAATATAAAGGCGTAAATATAAAAATCAGTTCTGATTTTTACCATCATTTCTTTAATGTAATTTTACGATTTCCAAGTTTTTTATTCAATAGCGTTTTGAAACTCACGAAATAGTTTTAGTATATTATCAATTTGTGTCGTAAAGATAATTGTTACAGCTTAAATTTATAATGGAGACATAAAGTATTATGACAAAAGCAGCAGTGCTGGACTGGAAGGGATTTTCAGGTCTTCCTGATTTTTCTTCTATAAGTGATGAAGATTTTAAACCCGCTTTTGAACAGGCACTTCAAGAAGCCGAAGAAGAACTAGAGGCGATTGCGATGGTGCAAGAACCACCAACGCTTGAGAATTTTTTGCAGCCTTTTGAGCTTTGTGGTAAAGCGCTTGATCGTGTTTGTTCAATATTTTTCTTGCGCACCAGTGCTCATACGAATGTATTAATTCAACAGCTAGAGCAAGAGTTCGTTGTAAAACTTTCTCGTTATTCTTCAAAAATGATGATGGATGCGCGGATATTTGCGAAAATAGATGTGCTTTATAAACAGTCGCAGCTGGGCATGTTTGAGAGTGAAACAACACGTGTTCTTGAATTATGGTGGAAAAAGTTTGTTTGTCATGGGGCAAAACTCGATGAAAAAGCTAAGAAACGGCTTTTGGAAATTAATGAAAGACTTGCTTTTTTAAATGCTACTTTTGGACAAAATGTCTTAAATGATGAAGCTGAATGGATTCTGTTTTTAAACGAAACAGACTTGTCTGGTTTACCGCAAGATCTCATTGCTTCAATGAAGGAAATTGCGTGTGAAAGAGGTAATGAAGAAGCGTATGCATTAACACTAGCACGTTCGATTGTTGAACCTTTTTTAAAATTCTCTAATCGTCGTGATTTACGTGAGGTTTCATTCCAAGCTTGGGCTAAACGTGGTGAAAATGATAACAAGAATGATAATAAATCAATTATTGTAGAGATTGTTGCGCTTCGAGATGAGCAGGCTAAATTATTGGGATATAAATCTTTCGCAGATTTGAAACTCGATAACACCATGGCTAAAAGTGTTGATTCCGTTATGGATTTGCTTATGTCTGTATGGGAGCGCGCAAGAGTGAAAGCTTCTACTGAGCAAATTGAATTACAAAATTTTGCCAACAATCAGGGCAGCAATGAACCTTTAGCTGCTTGGGATTGGCGTTATTATGCTGAAAAATTTCGCACTGAAAAACTTTTTTTCGATAGCGCTGAGATTAAATATTATTTTCAGCTTGATCGTATGATTAAAGCGGCTTTTGGGGTAGCAGAAAAACTCTTTGGCATTACATTTGAAGAAAAAAATGCTGTTACACTTTGGCATCCTGATGCACGTTTGTGGGAAGTAAAAAAGTCTGATGGAAGTTTACTTGGGCATTTTATTGGTGATTATTTTGCGCGTTCTTCAAAACGCTCCGGTGCGTGGATGAGTAGTTTGCAATCACAACATAAATTGGATGGCGGACAAAAGCCTATTATCTACAATGTTTGTAATTTTGCTAAACCACCCAAAGGGAAGGTTGCTCTTTTATCACTTGATGATGCGCGTACGCTTTTCCACGAATTTGGGCATGCATTGCATGGTTTGCTTTCTGATGTCACATGGACATCTGTGTCAGGAACATCGGTTTCGCGTGATTTTGTTGAGCTGCCTTCTCAACTTTACGAACATTGGTTAACTGTCCCAGAGATTTTACAGACTTATGCTACGCATGTAAAAACAGGACATCCTATGCCGCAAGCATTAATGGATAAGGTTTTGTCAGCACAGACATTTAATGCTGGTTTTGCTGCAGTTGAATTTACTTCATCAGCTCTCGTAGATATGGCTTTTCATAAAGGACAAAAGGTAACTGATCCAACAGTGTTTGAACGCCAAGAATTAGAAAAGCTGCAAATGCTTGATACAATTATTATGCGCCATCGTCCTCCACATTTTACGCATATATTTTCAGGTGATGGTTACGCCGCTAGTTACTATTCTTATATGTGGTCGGAAGTCCTTGATGCCGATGCTTTTCAGGCTTTTGAAGAAACGGGAGATGTTTTTAATTCAGAGCTTGCTGATAAGTTGAAACGTTTTATTTACTCTACTGGGGGAAGTCGTGATCCAGAGGAGCTTTATAAAGCTTTTCGGGGACGGATGCCTTTACCAGAGGCAATGATTAACAAACGTGGACTATAAGATATAACGGTATGGTTAATACCATGCCGTTTTCATTCTTATTCGAAAGATGCAGTTGCGATTTATGCAAATTTTCTCATCATTATAGCTCTGTAAACAGAGTTTTTTATCTTATTCGCTTTTATTTATGGAGAAAATTAGATTTTGTATTTTAATATAGACATTAGGGGAAAGAAAAATTATCAGCTCGATCTTTTTGATACCCATTTGGTGGAAACCATGATTTTTTTATAAAACTTGACTTTCTTTTGCCTAAAAGGTGAGTATTTTGTTGTGCCATATCATCGAGGCTGATTGGAGGCTGACGCATAATATTACTCCGCTCTTTATTCTCTGATTCTTGTATAAGTTTTTGAATAGCTTGATCGGTTGAGTAAGGATTTTCATGAGAAAAGGCATAAAAATTTAAAATATTTTTCAATGGTTTTTCTAAATAAGAGGCAAGTTTTTTCTTTCCTTCAGAGGTGAAATGTATGCCATTATTGGTACGTAATTTGGTTATTTTTCCATTAATATCATAGCCTGAAAAAGAAAAATTCCCTTCTTCATCACTAAAGCCGCTCCAGATATCGAGGAAATATCCTCCTGCTGTTTCTGTTTCTTGTTTATAAAGTGCATTAAAAATTTTCATTTTTTGTGTCAAAAGGTCATTTCTAAAGGCAGGTTGACTTATCCATATCCATGATTTTCTAGAGGCATGAAGACTTTCAATAATTTTGATAATTCTTTGTTTGTAGATGTGCATCCATTCTGATTGATCTGTGTTAATTGTGCTATAAGAGTGTGTGATTGGTTGATTATCATTTGCACCGATCATCATGATAATAACATCGGGGTTATTTTGATCAATGAGTTTAGAAATATTGCTTTGCCAAGAATAATAATCCGTTCGAACTAAGCCGGAAGCTGGCATTGTGTTGTTCATGATAACGATATCGCTATTATTTATAAAAAACTTCTTAAGTGCATCGGCAACAGCAGAAGCTGTAAAATCCCCTATGACAAGAATGCGCTTTGCATTCTCATTTTTTAGCTTTTGTATGTTTTTTTGTGTTACGATCTTTTTTTGTGGCTTGTCTATTTTTTGTTCTATAATTTTCAGTGGTTGTTGCGTTTGTTTGTTATGTTGTGATAACCATTTGAAGAAGTTCGTTGCTTTACTTGGGGATGGCTGTATGATCTCCACCATAGAAAGTGAAAACAGTAATAATGTTAAGTATATCAGGCGAAAAAAAGACAAAACCTTAGTCTCCATTATTGTTTGCGAAGGAGAAAAAGCACTTGAGATGATGGATATCCATTTGCTTTTAGACCGCGACGCAGTTGAAAGGCTTTAATTGCTTTGCGAGAAGCTGTTCCGATTTTTCCATCAACATTCCCTTTGTAATAGCCCAGTGCACTTAAGCGAGATTGCAGTTCTTTACATTCTTGGAAAGTAAGAGGGTGAAAAGGTCTTTGCCAATCATGTACTAATCCAGGATGTCCAGCGATGCGATCAGCAAGAAGAGCAATAGCAAACGCATAACGATCTGCATTATTGTAATGTTTCAGAACAAAGAAATTTTTTGTGACTAAAAATATAGGTCCTTTTGCTCCATCTGGATATTTTAATATTGCTTGTTCAGCTAATGTAGGAAGAGGATGCCCATTTGCATGTTTTACACCTAATTTTTTCCATTGTTCAAAGGAATACCACCCTTCAGGAAGGTTTTTCCCCTGCGGCACTTTTACCTCTACTCCCCAAATAAGATTAGGTTGCCAGCCATTTTTGTGGAGAAGGTTAGCAGCAGTAGCCAGAGCATCTGGAACAGAGTTCCAGATATCACGCCGTCCATCTTGGTCCATATCAACTGCATAAGCGAGATAACTGCTTGGAATAAATTGTGTATGCCCCAATGCACCGGCCCAAGATCCAGTGAGTTGAGAGCGTTTAATTTCGCCACTTTGTAGAATTTTCATAGCAGCAATCAGCTGTGTATATGCATATTTTGCACGTTTTTTATCAGCATAGGCTAGAGTTGCAAGAGAGCGAATGGTATCACGCATTACACTTTTATTGGCTAAAATTTTTCCATAGTTGCTTTCCATTGACCAAATAGCAAGAAGAATATTGCGGTCAACACCAAAACGTTTTTCAATTTGAAGAAGCCATTTGTTCCATTTTTGAGTTTGGCGCCGTCCTTCCACAATTGCAATATCATGGACACGATTATCAAAATAGTTCCATGAAGGAGCAACAAATTCCGGTTGGTATGCAGCGCTTTTTAGAACTTCTGGATCAATGGTATTAACACCTTTAAACGCTATATGAAACGTAGAAGGGGTAATATTGTGAGCAATAGCTATTTTTTTAAATTCTTTAATCCAGTGTTTAAATCCGCTATCAGCATATGAAAGGGATACAAAAAACATTAAAAAAGCAGAAAAAATAACGGCAGAGCCAGTGAGAAGAGTTCTCCAAGTTATTGACTTCTCTAAAAAAGAGAAAGTCTTTAATTCTGTTTTTTGCATTTTGAAATCCCCATTAATATTCAATTTATTAAATGTGCAATAACTTTATTTTGTATTTCGTTTAATCAATAATATGATCAAGAAGAGGAGAAAATTGAAATAAATAATTTGTTTTAATCCTTTCAATAAATTCTCATACTCTCTTTTATATTTTTGATTGCCCATTATGATGATAATCAAAACAATAAGATATCTTTTTTACCATTTCGTAAAAACATATGATAAATAAAACAAAATAGTTATATGAATTCATTGAGGAGGGTGAGTGTGCGTAAAATCCGGAAAGCAGTATTTCCAGTAGCAGGTCTTGGTACGCGTTTTCTTCCTGCGACAAAAACGATTCCTAAAGAAATGCTAACAGTTGTTGATAAACCTGTTATTCAGTACGTTGTGGATGAGGCGAGGGAGGCTGGTATTGAGCATTTTATTTTTGTGACTGGACGTAATAAAACAGTCATTGAGGATTATTTTGATGCGCAAGTTGAATTATACACGACACTTGCTGAATGTGGAAAGAAAGAAGATCTTGCACACTTATACCGTTTACAGCCATTACCAGGGTCAACTTCTTTCACTCGACAACAGCAACCTTTGGGATTAGGGCATGCTCTTTGGTGTGCGCGTGAATTAGTTGCAGGGGAACCTTTTGCTTTGTTATTACCCGATATGCTGATTCAAGCCAAAAAGGGATGTCTTTCTGAGATGATTAGTCTTTATGAAAAGGTGGGCGGAGGAAATATTATTGCAGTTCAGGAATGTGATCTTGAGGAAGTACATAAATACGGTATAGTTGGCAAAGGTAAACAGATTGCAAATGGTTTTAAAATCACAAAAATGGTAGAGAAACCAGTGCTAGGAACGGCACCATCAAATTTGTACATCAATGGACGTTATATTTTGCAGCCAGAAATTTTTAATATTCTTTCCACTCAAGAACGAGGAACAGGAAATGAAATTCAATTAACAGATGCTATGATACGGCTTTCAAATGAACAAGATTTTTGGGGTTTGCAAGTAGAAGGGCGTACTTTTGATTGCGGTTCTAAAGCTGGTTTCATTGAAGCCAACGTTGCATTTTCTTTGGCACGCGCTGATATGCACAGCCACGTTTCTGCCTCATTGAAAAATTTACTGGAAACCATTAATGTTGAAAAATAATATAGATCTTTCGTTTAATTTTATTGATCGAATTTGATTATGATAATACCGTCTCCTCATATGGCTTTGCAAGGTGCTGTTGCATCAGCGCTTAAAACACTTGCCAGTGAAAAGCAGGGGCTTGAAGCCCTTGAAAAAGCTCTTCTGGGAACTCTTTCTTCTTCTTTTGAAGCGGCTGTTCAAACTATTAGAAAGGCTCGTGGACATGTGGTCATTACTGGTCTTGGAAAAAGTGGTCATATAGGGACAAAAATTGCAGCAACCTTAGCCTCAACTGGAACGCCTGCCTTTTTCGTTCACGCTGCAGAAGCCAATCATGGTGATCTTGGTATGATTGGATCTGATGATGTTATTCTCGCTTTATCATGGTCTGGTGAAACTCAAGAGTTAAGTGGTATTATGAGTTATGCGGCGCGGTTTCGTATCCCTCTTATTGCGATGACATCAAATGAGTACTCTGTATTAGGACGACAAGCTGATATTATTTTATTATTACCAAAGATAGAAGAGGCTTGCCCCCATGGTTTAGCTCCTACAACTTCAACAATTATGCAATTGGCAATGGGAGATGCATTAGCGGTTTCTCTTTTAGAAATGCGTGGTTTTACCGCAACGGATTTCAAAATATATCATCCTGGTGGTTCTCTTGGCGCAAGCCTTAAATACGTGTGTGATATTATGCATGAGGGTGATAATATTCCTTTGGTTATGCAGGGGACATCTATGACTGAAGCGATGAATGTTTTGGTGGAAAAACATTTTGGTTGTGTTGGTGTTGTGAATCAAGAAGGTGAACTAATCGGAATTGTAACCGATGGTGATCTTGCACGTAACATTCATTTTAATTTATCAACATTTAATGTTGACGAGGTGATGACCAAAGCTCCTAAAGTTGTAAGGCCAAATACACTTGTTGGTGCAGCAACAGCTTTTATTAATGATCATCATATTGGTGCATTTTTCGTGGTTGAAGATAAAAAACCGATAGGAATTGTTCATTTTCATGATCTTTTGCGCATTGGCGCTGCTTAGATTAAAGTTCCCTATCAAATAAAATGTTATTTTAGGTTAAAATAGATTGAATGATACAAAGTCACAATTTTATTGTGAGGTGGCTTTACTGATGTTTTGTGGAAGAAAATGATTATTTTACGCATTTCATAATGTTTAGAAAATTTTCAGGGTGAAGATTATATCAGTTTCTTTGCGTATTTTAGAGAGAATTTTCTATCAGGAGGAGAAAGGGTCGCCCCCTGATGTATGCGCTCCCTCTGTTTTTAAGAGAGGCTTCCCTTGTACTTTGTTTAAGATTTTCGCTTAAGGAAAAATTGTGCTCCTGTATGTGAGGTGCAGAGAAGTTGCGTAGCGTCGTATGACACTGTACAATTGACTCTAGAAATTGTTCCACGGAGAATAGAGCGTATTTCAATTTCTATATTTTGGGCATTGAGATAATTATATACTCCTTCTGATAGTTTTTCTTCTGTATCTGCTGCACGTGTTTCAAAAATACCATTGTGGAAAGAAGAAATAATACCATTCTCATCAACCCATTTTCCATCAATTTCAGTTGGCATATTTGAGTTATAATATTGCGAAAAGCTACAGGCACTTAACAGCAAGGCGGTGATTGTAAGACATAAAATATGATAGGTATGTTTCATTTATTGCACTCTATTTAGATTATTTTGCTCTCTAGTTTCTATAACATTATTAAATTACCCCATAAGTCAATATGAAAAATTTGATGAAAATCAATGAAAAAGCAAAAAAATGGAAAAAAATGCCTTAATGTTGTATTTAATTAACAGCTTGATGAAGTTCGTAAGTGAAACACAAGAGGTGAGATATTTCTTATGGTTTACAACAATTTTTATATTAAGCGGCTGAGTAGTCTCAAAGGAGATTATTGACATTATGGTTGGTCCCATTCTTGTTGCGAGTGAAGATTATGGAAAACGTATAGAACTTTCTGCTATGCTGCGAGGTTTTGGTTACCGTGTCATTGAAGCAGAAAATGGTCTCCGTACGATTGATCTTTTACATAGGCGTAAAAACATTGTTCTTGCGCTCCTTGATGTCGTTATGAGTGATTTGAATGTGAGCGATTTGATTAAAATGATTAGAGTTGCTGGTGTTTCTGTTCCTATTGTCGTTATAGCACAACAAGAGAATCAGAATTTACTCCAGAAAGCTTTAACAGCTGGAGCTATTGATTATTGGATCCATCCAGTAACATTATTACGCGTAAGAGTTACTTTGGATATTCTTGCTCTTATTTCTGCTTTGGAGCATGAGGTTCGAGATATTCGGCGAAAAAAAGAGAATCATTTACGGTTTTCTGATCTTTGCATAAAAAGTAGAGCTATGCAGATAGTATTAGAACAATCAAGACAAGCAGCAACTTCTTTACAGAATTTGTTGATAGAGGGGGAAGTTGGAACAGGACGTGAGACGTTAGCTCGGATTATTCATCATGAGGGATTATTCTCGGAGGGTGTTTTTATTCGCTTTCAATGTTCAGCCATCGTTGATCCAGAAGAAGAAAATCAGCAGTGGTTTAAAGAATTCCTACCATTGGTTTCTTCTCTTGAAAAAGGGACACTTTGCCTTTGTGATATTGATCGACTTGAGCCTATACAGCAAAAACGGTTTGCTCATTACCTTAAAGAAAGGGAAAGGGATACAAAAGGAGATTTTTTTCCTTTCCGGATCATTGCTATTTCAACATCGCGTTTAAAGGACTTGGTTAAAGAGAACTTTTTTTTGCATAGTTTGTTTGAACAATTTTCTCACTTATCTATTAGCGTCCCTGCTTTACGAGAATTAAGGGATGATTTTCCGGAGATCACACAACGTTTGATTGATCGCATTATCACAGAAACAGGGCGATCACATGTCCATGGTTTAGCAGGATCGGCTCTTTCCTTGCTTATGCAGTATGATTGGCCTGGCAATAGAAATGAGCTTGAAAACTTTTTATTTCGTGCGATTCTACTCAGTGAAGGACCGTTATTAACTGTTCGAGATTTTCCGCAATTGATGGGAAATTCATTAATGAATGTTCCCAATATCATTGAGGGTAATATGCAAGAAGATAATGAACAAGAATCGATAAAATTTTTGAATACTGATGGGCATGTGCGTACTTTTGCAGAGATGGAACATGATATTATCGAGAAAGCGGTTAAACATTATAAAGGACATATGAGTGAGATTGCACGCCGCCTCCATATTGGTCGCTCTACACTTTATAGAAAAATGGAAGAATTGAGAGCAATAAGAAATCAAGAACGAAAGTAAAATTCATAACAAATATCTCTTCATGACAAGCATGAGTTTCAAAAAAATAGAGTGGATTTTGATAAAGTCCGTGGGGGAGGCTTAAGAAAACAATCATTTATTGTAAAATTTATCTATAGAGGATGATTTTGTAGATTTAAACCAAATATAAATTTTATGTGACTATTTTAATCGTTTGTTTCAATTTATACAATTTTAGTTAAGTTTACATTTATTAAAGCAGAGAGGCATTTTTAAAAATTTTTAAATACTACCGCTAAAATTTTTGTATCATCAATATTAAATTTATACTCTCTTAAGCAAGAAGTGGCATTTTATCTGCTACACGATTAAGATAAAGTGATTAGTATTATCGTTTGCATTACTGATGATGTGATAGCTTAAAATAGAAAGTTTGTCCTCTTTGACTCTTTTACAGATTGTTATTAGTTTTGTCCTCTTTTTTTTTATTGCATCTATGTTGGCAATCTACACCTATGGGCGTTTTGTGAAAAGTGCTAGGGGGCAATGTTCTTATGCGTTACCTCTTCAGAAAGATGAAACTAAGCTTGATCGTATCGTCAGTCAATTAGCTGAGGAAGAAAATGGATTGGGGATTGATAAAGATGCCCTTTCCCTCATTATCAGCAATTTGGATGCGTTTTGTGTTCGTGCAAAAGGAGCTGCAGAGGCTGGGCGTAGCCTTGATCTGATGTATTATATTTGGGATGATGATTTAACGGGGCGTCTATTATTAAGTGAAATAGTTGAGGCAGCGGATCGGGGTGTTCGGGTACGACTTCTTTTGGATGATATTAACGCTCAAGCACGTGATCCAGCTTATATTGCGCTAGATAAACATCCTTATATTGAGGTAAGAATGTTTAATCCAGGGCGATCGCGTAAAGGTGGATTACGCCGTGGTTTAGAGATTATATTACGGGCGATTACTGTTACACGTAGAATGCATAATAAAGCTTTTATTGTTGATGGGAGAATCGCTTTTGTAGGAGGGCGTAATCTTGCAGATTCTTATTTTGATGCTGGTGAGAAATCGCATTTTCGAGATTTAGATTTGATGTTAATCGGACCCTCTGTTAAAAAGGTAGAAGCTATTTTTGATGACTTTTGGAATAGTGCTGTGGTTTTGCCGATTCATACTTTGGTTATTCCTAAAAGTGCAAGCGATTTTCGCTATTGGAAGGATAAATTACGAGAATTTCGCGATTCCAAGGTTGCAAAAGTTTATTTAGATTATGTCAAAAAGCATATTAGTTTTGATTGTTTTATGGAGACAGGAAAGCGGTTATTTTTGGCAAATAAAGTTGTTGTTCTTTCTGACCCCCCGGAAAAAGCATTGCGTAAACAAGCAAGAAATTGGCTTATGAAGGCACTTTCAAAGGTTATTGGAAATGCCCAAAAAACGGTTCAAATTACGTCACCTTATTTTGTTCCTGGTAAGGTTGGTACGCAGAATTTTAGTAATTTGGTTTCAAAGGGTGTTGATGTCAAAATTCTGACGAATTCTTTAGCAGCTACTGATGTAGCATTGGTGCATGGTGGGTATGTACCGTATCGTAAGGAGCTTTTGAAAAGTGGTGTTAAGCTTTATGAATTAAAAGCGGAGGGTAACACCCATGGGTTACGATTGTTTCGATCGAGTAAGGCAAGTTTACATGCCAAAGCTTTTTTAATTGATCGTAAAACAGCTTTTATTGGATCTTTAAATTTTGATCCCAGATCAGCATCATTAAATACAGAAATGGGCATTCTTTTTGAATGTGCTCCCATTACAGCAAGATTAGATTTGTTGTTTTCTGAAGAAACCACAGGGGAAATGAGCTATCATCTGCGTCTTGGTGATAATAATCGTATTTATTGGGATTTTATTGAAAATGAAAAAAAATATAGCATTGACCATGAGCCAGAAAGCAATTTTTGGCGTCGCGCATTTGCAAAAATAATAAGTTGGTTACCTATTGAATCACAATTGTAAATTTTTATAAACCACACTTAAAAAAATATTTATTTTTCTTTTCATTTTGTTTGTAGCATGGCATAATTTTTTGCCAATCTACCATGTATGAGAACCGCAGTTGTATTTTAAAGCTCCTTGCGGTGTTTTATTATAAAAGGAATTTTGCTATGGCAAAGATTGTTGAAACGGGGACAGGCGCATTGGCACTGACTTTTGATGATGTACTTTTACAGCCCGGTCATTCTCTTGTTATGCCTAGCCAAGTGGATCTCAGTACGCGCATTGCAGCGGATATTAAGCTCAATTTGCCATTGCTTTCTGCTGCAATGGATACGGTAACAGAATCGCGTTTGGCAATTGCTATGGCTCAAGCTGGTGGTCTTGGGGTTATTCATCGTAATATGTCCTCTGCAGAGCAGGCAGAAGAAGTCCGCCAAGTAAAAAAGTTTGAATCTGGTATGGTTGTTAATCCAGTCACAATTGGACCAGAAGCAACACTTGAAGAAGCGAAATCTTTGATGCGCTCTCATGGTATTTCAGGTATTCCGGTTGTTGAAAATAGCGTTAAAGGTGAGACAGTGGGACGACTTGTTGGCATTTTGACCAATAGAGATGTCCGTTTCGCATCGGATCCAAAACAAAAAATTTATGAATTAATGACGCATGAAAATTTGATCACAGTGCGTGAAAATGTCCAACTTAATGAAGCAAAATATCTTTTACATCATCATCGTATTGAAAAATTATTAGTTGTAGATGAACAAAATCGTTGTGTCGGATTGATAACAGTTAAGGATATTGAAAAAGCAAAATTAAATCCAAATGCTGCTAAAGATTCTCAAGGGCGCTTGCGTGCTGCAGCGGCCAGTAGTGTTGGGAATGGTGGGATTGAGCGTGCTGAACGCCTCATCGACGCAGGTGTTGATGTGTTGGTCATTGATACAGCGCATGGACATTCTCAACATGTGCTAGAAACTGTTGAACGAATTAAAAAGATGGCTTCCTCTCCAGCTGTTATTGCTGGGAACGTAGCAACCGCTCAAGCAACGCAGGCATTGATTGACAGTGGTGCAGATGCGGTAAAAGTTGGTATTGGTCCTGGCTCTATTTGCACAACGCGTATTGTTGCTGGTGTCGGTGTTCCTCAACTTGCAGCCATTATGAATGCTGCAGAAGTTGCTGAAAAAGCGGGTATTCCGATCATTGCAGATGGTGGAATCAAAGCATCAGGTGATTTTGCTAAAGCTTTAGCTGGTGGGGCTTGTGCAGCGATGATTGGATCTCTTTTAGCAGGTACAGAAGAAAGCCCTGGTGAAGTTTATCTTTATCAAGGGCGATCTTTTAAAGCTTATCGTGGTATGGGATCTGTTGGTGCTATGGCACGAGGATCGGCAGATCGCTATTTTCAAGATGATGTTCGTGATGAACTTAAGTTGGTTCCTGAAGGTGTGGAGGGGCAGGTGGCTTATAAAGGTTCTATAGCATCAGTTCTACATCAGCTTGCTGGTGGACTTCGTGCTTCGATGGGGTATGTTGGAGCAAAAGATCTCGTAGAGTTTCGTGAAAAAGCAACATTTGTACGTATTACTAATGCGGGACTCCATGAAAGTCATACGCATGATGTTTCTATCACACGGGAGAGTCCAAACTATCGTGGGCCAGTTTAAAGATATCAGAGCCTAATGTCATATCGCATAAATATAAAATCTTCCGAAAACAAGAAAAAGAGACCGCGCTTTTTTCTGTTTGTGATTTGATGTAAATAATCCCAAAAAGGAAAGAATTAGAGGTCAAAACTCTAATTCTTTCTGTTAAGACTATATGAAATAAGTTATATAAAATTAGAATTAACTTTTTGTTGTCTTCCGTCCTGTTTTTGACGCACGTTGGCGAGTGTTTGTCTGATCACTCTGGACGGATTTCTTTCCGTTGTTTGAGGGCATTGTGTTATGACGGCTTTTAGATGAAGTTGTTTTTCCATTATTGTAAGTCATTATTTTCTCCTTTTAAATTGTCTGGCAGTTGCCAGTAGAGTAAAAACGGTCATGCCAAATAGTGGTTCCAAGCATTTTCTAAAAAGTTAATTTTTTGGTGAACGTAAGATGAGCTTGTTTAATTTTATGAGAAGATTTTTTCTATTTTTTCAGAAGGATAGCCATCAAAAGATGGGAGATATTTGATTTTTTCTGTTATTCAGATAATCCTCGTAAATTTTATTTTACTCAATAATAAAGAGTTTGGTTTTTTCGTAATGCATGGCGGAAATAAGTTTTTTCTGGATGGCTATGTATCTTTTAGTATAAGAGGTAGAAGGATAAAAAGCGAATGGGCAGAAGATGAAAGGAAAAATCTAGATACTCTAAATTGGATCTTATAAAAAAGTATGATCAGATCATTTTAATACTGAATGTAAATTTTTTATGCCTTTGAGAAGGTTTCACTGGCAAGAAGAGATAATATTATTTTTTTAGATGATTTAAAATTTTCTTATTTTAATGGGAGAAATGAATGCGATTAGGTGGGCGTTTGCAAGCAGCAATAGATGTTCTCAAAGAGATAGAAATGAAGCATCGCCCAGTAGGAGAAGCTTTAAAGGATTGGGGGCTTTCTCATCGTTTTGCTGGAGCAGGTGATCGTGCAGCTATTGGTACAATCGTTTATGATGTTTTAAGACGACGTTATTCTTTACAATGGCGTATGGAGAGTGATGATATCCGAGATATCGTTTTTGGTGCCTTATTAGATTCTGGAAAAATGACGCTAGAGCAAATTGATGGTGAGTTGGCAGAAGATCGGTTCGCGCCGCAGTTATTAGAGGCTAAACAGCGTAAATCTTGGCAAAATCAGCAATTAGTGGATGCTCCAGACTATATTCGTGGTGATATTCCGCAATGGTGTCAAGCGCATTTGTGTCCTCTATTTGGTGATAATTGGATCACTGAAGCGGCTGCGTTAGCAACGCGTCCTTCTTTAGACCTACGGGTAAATAACCTAAAGGCAACACCAGAAAAGGTGCTGAAAGAATTAGCAAAAATCAAACTTACATCTTTGCCATGGTTTGGGCAAGCTTTAAGAATTGCACCGATTGAAAAGTTTAACCGTCATCCCAATGTTCAAGTGGAACCATCTTTTCAAAAAGGATACTTTGAAATACAGGATTTAGGATCTCAAATTGTTGCTCACCTTGTGGAAGCGCAAGAAAGTATGCAGGTATTAGATTATTGTGCAGGTGCTGGGGGTAAAACATTAGCTTTAGCTTCCGATATGAACAATCGTGGGCAAATTTATGCTTATGATTTTGATAAAGTGCGCCTAGCTCCTATTTTTGATCGTCTTAGACGTGCTGGTGTTCGTAATGTACAAATACGAGTGCAAAGAGAAGAATTAAAACCATTAACAGGTCAGATGGATAGAGTTCTACTAGATGCACCATGTAGTGGGACAGGAACATGGCGTCGTCGTCCAGATGCGAAATGGCGTTTAACATTAGAACAGGTGAAAAAACGCCAAACAGAACAGAGGGCTATTTTGAATGAAGCAATAGCTTATCTTAAGCCAAATGGGCGCCTAGTTTATATTACCTGTTCTCTTTTTACAGATGAAAATGAAGAACAAATTTCCCATTTTCTTCAACAACATTCTCATTTTTTTCCAATAGATATGCCAGCGCTTTGGCAGAAACATTTTAGTTTTTCTCCTGTGCAACCAGTTTTTTCAAATTATGGACTTACGTTGTCGCCGGCCACAACACAAACAGATGGGTTCTTTTTATCTGTGTTGCAAAAAAAACATTGATCCATATTTTTGCATTTTTTATCATAAATTTTACGAGAATAATCTTTTTCTTAAGAAAACAGGCTTGTGAAAAGAGAAAGATTGAATCATAACTCCCATGAGTTTTCTTTTACAATTGTTGATTGGTTTTCTATGAGCATATCACATCCAGACACTGTTCTTATTATTGACTTTGGTTCACAAGTTACACAACTTATTGCACGACGGGTACGAGCAATGGGGGTATATTGTGAAATTGCTCCTTTTCAATTGGCTTTAGAAGCTGTGCGCCGCATAAAACCTAAAGCTATTATTTTATCAGGGAGTCCTTATTCCGTTATTGATGAGGGCTCTCCGCGTGCTCCAATGAAAATTTTTGAGGCGGGTATTCCGATTCTGGGTATTTGCTATGGTGAACAAGTCATGTGTGTTCAGCTTGGAGGAAAGGTTGAAGCTGGACATGAGCGTGAATTTGGGCGTGCTTTTTTGGAAGTGCAAGAAGAGAGTGTCCTTTTTGATGGAGTGTGGGAAAAAGGTTCTCGTTATCAAGTATGGATGAGCCATGGTGACCGTGTGGCAGCTTTACCAGAAGGTTTTCGTGTCATAGGAACCTCAAAAGGAGCTCCCTATGCGGCTATTGCTAATGAGAAAAGACATTTTTATGCGGTACAGTTTCATCCTGAAGTTATCCATACACCAGATGGTACAAAACTTTTGCAAAATTTTATTCATAAAATATCTGCTATTAAAGGTAGTTGGTCAATGGCTTCTTATCGTGAGCAGGCAATTGCTACGATACGACAAAAAGTTGGGAAAAGTCGTGTGATTTGTGGTCTTTCAGGGGGAGTGGATTCATCTGTTGTAGCGGTACTCCTTCATGAAGCCATAGGAGATCAACTGACATGCATTTTGGTAGACCATGGGCTGATGCGCAAGAATGAAGCTGAAGAAGTTCTCAGGCTCTTTCGTGATCATTATAATATAGAGCTTATTCACGTTAATGCTGCCGATATATTTCTTAATGCTTTAGAAGGTGAGATAGATCCAGAAAAAAAGCGCAAAACAATCGGTCGCCTTTTTATTGAAGTTTTTGAAAAAGAAACTAAAAAAATAGGAGGTGCAGAGTTTTTAGCACAAGGAACACTTTATCCAGATGTTATTGAGAGTGTGTCTGCTATTGGTGAGACGGTAACCATTAAAAGCCATCATAATGTGGGCGGGCTACCAGAACAGATGAATATGAAACTTGTAGAACCGTTGCGTGAGCTCTTTAAGGATGAGGTTCGCTTGCTAGGGCGAGAGTTAGGATTACCAGAGCAGTTTATTGGTCGCCATCCTTTTCCAGGTCCCGGTCTTGCAATTCGTTGTCCAGGTATTGTGACCCGTGAAAAATTAGAAATTTTACGTGAAGCAGATGCTATCTATCTTGAGGAAATCCGTAAAGCCGGTCTTTATGACGAAATTTGGCAAGCTTTTGCTGTTCTTCTTCCTGTTCAAACTGTTGGCGTGATGGGGGATGGTCGCACTTATGAATTTGTTTGTGCCCTTCGCGCCGTCACATCTGTAGATGGAATGACTGCTGACTTTTATCCCTATGATATGGTGTTTTTAAGTAAGACGGCAGCACGTATTATTAACGAAGTTAGAGGGATTAATCGTGTTGTATATGATGTAACTTCAAAGCCTCCTAGTACTATTGAATGGGAATAATTAAAATGAAGGATAAGTCTTTTTAAGAATAAAATATGACTTAGGGTTTGATATTCGAAAAGTGTAGAAAAAATCATTTAAAAATGATTGTGTATTTTCATATGATATAAGCCTTTATCTGGCAATCTGTACGTCAATATCGTTTAAAATTGAGAAGTGTGGAATTTTGCATGTCTGAGAAAAAAATTGTTGCACACCGTGGTGGAGCTCATCTTTATCCTGAAAATACCCTTTCGGCATTTAATAATGCTATAGCATTAGGTGTTGATGAAGTTGAATGCGACGTTCATTTGCTGAAAAGTGGTGAAGTGGTTGTCTTTCACGACTTCCGTCTGGACCAATTGGTTGGAAAAAAAGGGTATATTCACGACATTGATAATGAAACACGCAAACAACTTTGCGTAAAAGGAAGCCAAGAAGCACCTCCCTTATTAGAAGAGGTGCTTGATCTTTTAGCACCAACGAATGTTGCATTGCATCTTGAAATCAAGACATGTGGTGAAGTGGAACGTGAAACAATATTATCCAAAAAAGCGCTTGCGCTAATAAAAAGTCGAAATTTATCAGAACGGGTTTCTGCAATTAGTTTTGATCCTTTTATCCTGCATCCTTTTATTGAAGCAGGAATACCATCTGGTCCATGTGTTGATAATTTTGAAGGTGATATGTACCGTCATTTTTCTGAATGGAAGCAATTAGGTTATTCTGATCTAAGTTTAGATGGCTCTATTGTTTCACAGGACTTTATTGAATCAGCTCTTGAGGCTAGTTTTACTGTAGGGGTATGGACAATTAATGGAAAAGCTCGGTTATCACATTGGCTTGATATGCCTGTAAATTATATTACGACAGATCAACCTGATCTCGCATTGCAATTGTGTGCACAAAGGTAAAAAATACATCAACACAAAAGGAGCTATATATCCTCATAAAGCGAGCGTAATGGAAAAAAGAAAAATTATCAAATATATAACAATAATACATTGATTTATAATGATAATTAATAGTTTATTTATGTGACTAAGAGACCTGAATACGTAAGATTCTCTTATTCCAAGTCTTTTTGCAATGAATCAATCAAAATTATTCGTTTGCACATTACAAGCAGGGTTGGTGTGTGGATAAAAAATTATTGAGAAAAGAATAAAAATATTTATTTAACGTATTTCAAATGCAGGACTTGTTGAAGCATTAGGGTCTCATACGGCGGTGTTGTTTTGCACTTTTATGAAGTGTAAAAATGATGGCATACAAAAAGTCTTATATACTTTAGTGGAGAGGCTTTATGGCTTATTTTATAATAGCTATCATGAAATGTAGATATATTAAAAGATTTTTTAACAGCATGGAAATTGGTAATACCATGTCATTTTGTTTTGCATAAGGGGCGTGATCTCACTACAGGAAAGGAGATTATTAAGCGATTCAAAATGATTTTCTTAATTTTAAGAAAAATTCTATTTGTCTCTTCGTTAAATTCAGTAGCAACATCGTGTTAAATTTATAAGCCGAAAATTATAAGCCAAGTAGCAAAAGAATAAACAATTCTTTTAAAAAAAGTAAATCCAGATATTAAAATAGTCATTGAATAACATTTACGATCTATATCTTTTTACCAATTGACTTTGCTTATTTAAGCCATCTCACTTTTTTCATATAGTTACAAACGCGTATCTAGTTAATACATAAGGAAGCTTATAGAAGAAAACGAATAAATTTCAACAAATTTATTTGACCTTTTGGTAGTTCCTGTTTAAATGAGAGAGTATATTTCTGAAATAAAACTGTCATAGCATGTTCATGTGTAATACTATAAATTTAGGGGTAGTTTGTATTCCATCACTTCAGAAAGGGTGAACCATGAGTCGTTTTTATCTTTCCATAGCGGCCACGGTTGCTATCATAATGTCCACAGCGAGAATAACAGCAAGTTTTGCGCAGACAAAAATCAGCTTTTGGCATTCTATGAGTGGTGAATTAGGGAAGCAAACTGAAAGTCTCATTAATGATTTTAATGCAAGTCAATCTGAGTATAAAGTTGTTCCTTCATTTCGCGGCGAATATGAAGAGGGGTTGATTTCACTCATTGCAGCATTTCGTGGAAAGAAACAGCCAGTGCTTGCCCAAATTTATGACGTTGGTACTGGGACTATGATGGCTGCAAAAGGCGCGATCTATCCATTTTATCAACTTATGGCTGATACAAAGCAAGAATTTGATCTTACAGATTATTTCCCTGCTATTAGTGGTTATTACTCCGATAAACAGGGACGTATCGTCTCTATGCCATTCAATATTTCAACTCCTATTCTTTATTACAACAAAGATATCTTTAAAAAAGCAGGGCTTGATCCAGAACAGCCTCCTAAAACGTGGCAAGATATAGAAAACTTTTCTAAAAAAATTCTTGAGACTAAAGCGGCGACTTGTGGTTTTACAATGGCTTATGCTGCTCAATGGATTGGTATAGAAAATTTTTCAGCGTTGCATAATGTTCCTTTTGGAACGAAGGAAAATGGCTTTAAAGGACTTGATTCAGAGCTTACATTGAATGGACCTTTACAAGTGCGTATGTGGACTGACCTGAAAAAGTGGTCTGATCAAGGTATTTTCCGTTATGGTGGTCCAGCAGGTGCATTAGATTCAACACCAATGTTTATGGCACAAAATTGTGCAATTTTTTTGCAATCTTCAGGATCACATGCTGGAATTGTTTCTGAAGCTCAGTTTAATGTGGGAGTTGGTATGCTGCCATACTATAAGGATACAGAAGGAACACCACAAAATTCAGTTATTGGGGGAGCTTCTATTTGGGCGTTTAAGGGACATAGCCCAAAGGAATATGCAGGAGCAGCCGCTTTTCTTAAATTTCTTTCAAAAACAGAAAATCAAGCAAAATGGCATCAGGAAACAGGTTATCTTCCAACCACAAAAGCGACTTATGAATTGAGCAAAAAACAACATTTCTATGAAAAAACGCCAGGTGCGGATATAGCTATCAAACAGATTAATCTTAATCCACCGACAGTTAACTCGAAAGGGATAAGATTTGGTAATTTACCACAAATTCGTGCCATTCTTGATCAAGAGTTGGAAGCTGTTCTTAGTGGTTCAAAAACACCGAAAGATGGTTTAGATGAGACCGTTGAACGTGGAAATAGACTCTTGCGTGAATTTGAAAAATCTAATCATTAATTTCGTTTTATTGTTCAACATTAAAGACTCAACAAAAACAGTTGAGTCCTTTTTGTTTATCTTTTTAAAGTCTCGACATTTAAAGAGCCCTACGAATGCAAGAAAAACATGCATATTTTAAAAATAGTCTACTTTCTTACGGACTGCTTTTCCCTCAGCTTCTTGTGACTTTTTTGTTTTTCTTTTGGCCTGCTGCTCAAGCAATAAAATCATCTTTTGAGCGCGAAGACCCTTTTGGTTTTACAACAACCTTTATTGGTTTTGAAAATTATCTAACCGTTCTTTCTGATCCTACTTATCTGCAATCACTTCTTACAACCGCAGTATTTTCTATCTCCGTTACTGTCGTTTCAATGACAATATCACTTCTCTTAGCTGTCTGTGTTGATCGTGTCATCCGTGCAAAAAAGGCTTATATAATGCTTTTGCTCTGGCCCTATGCTGTTGCTCCAGTATTGGCAGGTATATTATGGCTGTTTATCTTTCATCCCACCATCGGAATTATCCCTTTTCTTCTCGAAAAAATAGGGGTGCTATGGAATTATCGTATTAACGGCACTCACGCAATGATTCTTATTGTCATTGCGGCTAGTTGGAAACAAATTTCTTACAATTTTCTCTTTTTTCTTACAGGTCTTCAGTCTGTTCCGCGGTCTCAAATAGAAGCAGCTGCCATTGATGGTGCTGGTCCCTTTAAACGATTTTGGACTGTGGTCTTTCCGCAAATTTCACCAACGACGTTTTTCCTTCTTATTGTCAATGTCAATTATGTTATGTTTGATACTTTTGGTATTATTGATAATACAACTTCTGGAGGTCCTGCGCGTGCAACGAGTATCCTCGTCTATAAAATATATGACGATGGCTTTAGAAATCAAATAATCGGTGCATCAGCAGCACAATCAACAATATTGATGCTGATGGTTATTGTCTTAACCTTTATCCAGTTTCGCTGGATTGAGCGCCGGGTACAATATTAGGAAGAAAATTATGGTTGAAAATCGCCCTGTTTTGAAATTTCTAACCCATATTACTCTCATTGTTGGCATTATCATTATTTGCTTTCCAGTTTATGTTGCTATCATTGCATCAACCCATAGTTCAGCAGCATTCAACTCAGGAACACTTCCTCTTTTACCTGGGAAATATGCTTTGGAAAATTATAAAACAATCTTTGGTGATGGCCTTGCACAACTCGGTCTGCCCAACCTCTGGCCACTCTTAATGAATTCACTTATTATGGCCCTTGGGATTAGTATTGGAAAAATTATTATTTCACTTTTGTCTGCTTATGCAATTGTGTACATGCGTTTTCCCTTCCGAAAAACTGCTTTTGTTCTTATTTTTGTTACATTGATGCTCCCTGTCGAAGTTCGTATTCTTCCAACCTTTGAGGTTGTTGCGAAATTGGGGATGATCAACACCTATAGTGGAATGATTATTCCACTTATTGCATCTGCAACCGCTACATTTTTATTCCGCCAGTTTTTTTTGACTATTCCAGATGAACTCTTAGAGGCGGCACGTGTTGATGGTGCAGGCCCAGTTAAATTTTTTAAGGATATTCTTCTTCCTCTTAGTAAAAGCAATATCGCTGCTTTATTTATCATTATGTTCATTTATGGATGGATACAATATCTCTGGCCTCTTATCATCACAACGGATCAAAATCATCAAACGATTCTTATTATTTTAAAACAGCTTATTGTCGAATCACTTCAACATGATCCTCAATGGAATATACTCATGGCAGTATCGGTTGTTGCCATGGTTCCCCCTGTTCTTGTTGTTATCTTCATGCAGCGGCTTTTTATTAAAGGCCTTATTGAAACGGAGAAGTAATTATGGCCATAATCCAGTTATCAAATATAAAAAAACGGTATGACAACGGCATTCTGGTCATTGATGATTTAAACTTAACTGTTGTTGATAAAGAACTTCTTGTTCTTGTCGGTCCTTCAGGGTGCGGAAAATCAACCTTATTACGTATTATAGCAGGACTTGAACAAGTTACCTCAGGTGAATTATGTATTGATAACGAACGTATCAATGATTGTGAACCAGCTGATCGTGATATTGCTATGGTTTTTCAAAATTATGCCCTTTATCCCCATATGACAGTTCGTGGAAACTTAGAATATGGTCTTAAAAATCGGAAAACCCCTAAAGAAGAAATTAAAAAACGCATTGCACATGCTGCAAAACTTTTGGAGATAGAATCGTTTCTTGATCGTAAGCCACGACAATTATCAGGAGGACAACGTCAGCGTGTTGCAATGGGGCGTGTGATTGTACGTCAACCCCGTGTTTTTCTCTTTGATGAACCTCTTTCAAATCTTGATGCAAAATTACGGGCGCAAATGTGTATTGAAATAAAAACACTACAGCGTTCATTAGGAATAACTAGTCTCTATGTTACTCATGATCAACTAGAAGCTATGACATTAGCTGATAGAATAGTCGTTTTGAATAAAGGAGCTATCGAGCAAATTGGAACACCAATGGAAATTTACGACACTCCAGCAACAACATTTGTTGCTGATTTTATTGGTTCTCCTCCTATGAATTTTCTTGATCGCCATATCTTAGAACAAAACTTAGGGCATTCATTTTCTTATGGCGAAGAAACTGATCTTTTAGCATTCAGACCTGAAATAATCTTATTGGGCGAACATCCAGATAAAGGACCTGTCTTTCACACAAAAATTGAGCTTATCAAGCCTATTGGAACAGGTTGCCATGTTTTAACGCGTTGGAATGGTATCATCTTTACGATTGAAATAAAAGAACGCTTAACACACGACTATGGTCAAAAACTAAGTTTCACTGTCGCTCATCAGAATTTTCATACTTTTAACAAAAACACTGGAAAGCGCTCAAATAATAAGTAAGCATTAATTGATGTGACAAGACTTTCTTTTATGCTGTGTCATGATAATGTTGCG
Source organism: Bartonella sp. OT172YNZD (assembly GCF_042193725.1). Taxonomy (NCBI): domain Bacteria; kingdom Pseudomonadati; phylum Pseudomonadota; class Alphaproteobacteria; order Hyphomicrobiales; family Bartonellaceae; genus Bartonella; species Bartonella sp. OT172YNZD. Next base: position 42,062 of record NZ_JBHILZ010000003.1, read on the forward strand.
TTTTGATTTTCTCGATTACATTTGCAAAATCAGGTTGTAACCGATGGGTTTAAAAACAAAATTTTAAAAGTTTTGGTAATGATCCATTGTCCTATGACGCTGAGAATATCAAAACATTTATGTGAAGAAAATTTGCATTTTCACGATCTGTAAGAAGAATATTATTTTCAAACATTATTTTCATTATAAAAATATCAATATAGAATAACCATTTATTAACTATATTTTTCTCATTTGTAATTTTTTATAAAAAACAATATATTATCATATATTTCTTGATGTAATAATTTATGTATTTTATAAAAAGTAAATGAGAGGAATAGAAAGAAAAATGATTCACAGATGAGGGGAAACGGGCTCCATATCTTAGCTTTGATCCCTAACATAAAAAATCTATTTGTTCCACAAAATACGACGTTATTCTAAATAGTCTGTACGAGAATAGGCACATTCTATTTTACCGCTGCCCATATGATCTAAAATGGTTTTAGAGCTCCTATAGAGAAGTATTTGTTTTTTCTATCAATCACATAAATTAAAGAGAAACCTATGCGCGTATGCTGCAAGTTTATTTTTTCTCATGTAAATCACTGTGCAATTCTCAGCGAGGGTATCCGATCAATTGCAAAAGAAATCATTGAAAGATAGGAGGTGCGCTTATTTTACAATTTTATTACTTTTAATGACAAAAGCAGATGAAACACATCTGTAACATTCCATCGCTTTCTATATTCTTGAGTTTAAAATTGCCTATAGATCATCCTCAAACAGATCTTTATGAATATGATATAAGGGATTGGTGCAAACACCTATAAGAATCAGCAGGGACAAAGACGGTTTATTATTGTTTTGCAAAGTATTTTATAAAAGCTGGTTATTTTTTCAATATATTGCCAGTCTATTAATGGTTTTATGATATTGCTTTCTTATAAAGCGCGTGCTTTTTTGTTGCTTATAAATCAACCTAAACTGTATACAGCAGTATATTTGAGACAAATATGAAGACGGTTCAGTGCTCTATTGAGTTTTTGTATATCAGAGTAGAATAAACTTATCTTCTTATGTAATTTCTAAAATGAGGAGATAGCTTAATTTAGGAGGAATATGAAAGCATAAAGATAAAAATAGTTTCTATCTTTAGCATCATCTTTTAATTTAGTATTGCGATTTTCAAAAACATCTGAGCCAATGTCTCTTACATAATGGAGATTACGCATTGCCGGATACATTTTTTATTGCGTTCTTTGAATAGAATTGTATCTCTCATACAAAACAGAAAATATTTTGTAAGGTTATTCCAACTATTTTTTCACGCAGTTGTTTATGAGTAGTATAACATAAAATCCATTGTGGATCGCTATCTTTATGCTTATAAAAACGCAAGCTGGGGCCATCATCATAAGAAAATAGAATGATGCCGCTGACGGTTTGGGCACCATAAGGCAATAAGTCATATTTTATCTATCTTAGCATCTATTGAGTATAAGCCTCTCTGTAAAAGTAACTTTATTTCATATCAGTGTTATCAATTATAGATGTTAGGTATCATTAGTAACATAATCATAGACTTACGATTTTATGAACTCTTTTTTATCTCTTTTGTAGAAGATCTTAATGTTTTGTGATGGCATCAATGATGGTATTCACATTATGTTCCATCATATCAAGATAAGTTGCTGCAGGGCCATTTTTGTTTGACAATGCATCAGAATAAAGTGTTCCACCAATTTTTAAACCTGTTTCTTTTGCAATCTGTTTTATGAGACGGGGATTAGAGATATTTTCAACGAATAGTGCAGCTGCTTTATTCGCTTTAATTTGTTTGATAAGTTTAGCAATATCGGCTGCGGTTGCTTCAGCTTCTTTTGAAGCACTTTGAGGGGCAAGGATAGTAAAGCCATATTCCTTGGCAAAATAGCCAAAGGCATCATGAGATGTGATAATGATACGTTTATCTTTAGGAATGGTAGCAATTTTTGTTTTCAGGATATCTTGTGCTATTTTAAGCTTTTGGATGTAGGTTTCAGCATTTTTTTTGTAGCTGGTGCAGGATTGTGGATCGATTTTACAAAAAGCAGCAGCGATATTTTTGACATAGATTTTGACATTGGGAATTGTTTGCCAAGCGTGTGGATCAATAACGCTGTTGTGGTGAAGGGTATTATGTTCTTGATTTTTCATTTTGAGGGAGGGAATGTTAGCGCTAACTTCGACAAGAAGTGCTTTTGTACCGCTTGCTGTAATGAGGCGATCAATGAATCCTTCCAAATGAAGTCCGTTGATGAAAATAATTTGAGCATTCCTAAGAGCTTGAGCATCATGGGGGGTAGGTTCATAAGCGTGGGTATTCGCATTGGGACCTACAAAAGTGGTCATAGAAATATGGTTGTCTCCTACATTTTTTACGAGATCTGCGAGAATAGAAAAGCTCGCAACAACTTTGATTTTATTGTGTGCAGAAGCAGAAAATGGAGAAAGGGCAAGCAATAAAGCTCCAAGAAGAACAAATTTTTGAGCAAACTTAGGCACATTTTTTTCCTTAAAGTGAGGAGGTATAAAAGAGGTGAGGAAACCATGTTACAATAAAGCCACGTGGACTTATCAAGCAGGAAAAAAGATAAATAAATCCTGCGGCAATGATGATAGCAGGACCGGAGGGAAGTGAAAGATGAAAAGAAAGCAGGAGACCACATACGCTAGAAATGATTCCAAAAAGTGTGGAAAGCGCGCAAATAGGGACTAGGCGTGAAAACCAAAAACGGGCTGTAATAGCTGGAATCATCATAATGCCAACGGAAAGTAATGTTCCTAGTGATTGAAAGCCTCCAACCAGATTCAACACCACAAGTCCAAGCAATGAAATATGAATATATTTACTCAATGGAGAGAGTGATTTAAAAAAGAGGGGGTCAAAGCTTTCTAAAACGAGTGCACGCCAAAAAATACAAAGGCTGCATAGTGTAATCAGCATTATAGTAGTGATTAACCAAAGGGCTTGTGCATCAAGTGCAAGAACCGATCCGAATAAGAGATGAAGCAGCTCAATTGTTGAGTCTTTCAATGAGATAATAATGACACCTACTGCGAGTGCAATAAGATAAAAGACAGTCATAGATGCATCTTCTTTCTGAAAGCTATTTCGTGAAATTAAAATGGTTGCTAAAGCAACAATAATACCAGCGAAGATGCCCCCAAGTGTCATAGATATGAGGGAAAAGCCACAAATCAGAAAAGCAGTTGCAACACCAGGAAGAATGGCATGAGAGATAGCATCCCCTGTCAAGCTCATTCCACGGAGCATCAAAAACACACCAACAGGACAAGCGCTAATAGACAGGAAAATAGAACCGATAAGGGCGTTTTGCATAAATTGGAAATCAACAAAGGGAGCAAGAAAAAATGCATACACGTCTTATAACCTAAGAAAGAGAGGATCATTGATGGGAAGATTTTGTTTTTGTGCGCTAATAGGAAAAGAATTGAATGTGAGAGGTGGCATAACGTGATGAATGGTGTTGTTTAAAAACTGTGTTGTTTCTCTATAAAAGGCGTTTTGTTGATTAATTTGAATCATTTGGGGGAAAAATTCTTGTACGATGAAAGGATTATGGAGTGCTGTGAGAACTGTGCGTCCTTGCTGTTGCCAGTATGTGATCAGTGCAAGAAGGTCTTTTTGGGTATTATTATCTACACCATTGAAAGGTTCATCAAGCAAAATAATATTGGCATCTTGCACAATGATACGTGCAAAAAGAGCGCGTTGTAATTGTCCACCTGATAATGTTTCAAGCGAACGGGGCGCCAGTTCTGTAAGCCCAACCATTTCAAGCGCATTTTGAATCTTAGAATCATAAGGGCGCTGGTTTTTCCATAATCCACAAAAAGACCACAATCCTGTTTTTACAAGCGTTTTCACATCAATTGGAAATGTTTGATCTACATCACATTGCTGAGCAAGATAAGCAATGCGGCTTTTTTTTGGTTTTGTAATTTTTCCCTTAAGAGGTTTAATCAATCCGGCGATGGCTTTTAGCAGTGTCGATTTTCCAGCGCCATTATCACCTGTTATTGCGACCAATGAACCAGCTTTTAACTTTGCTGAAAAGTTCTTTATTGCTATTCTATTCCTATAGCCTAATGTTGTCTTATTGAAGTGTAGATCCATATTTTTTTACCATCGTTTCTTATTATTTTGGAAATTATGTAATAATATAACGTTTGTCAATAAAATGTTACATTATTACATAGTTTTGAGGACTGAAAATTTTAGTGGGAAGATCGTGGAAAATTAAAAATAATAATTGAATTCACCTTGACGAAAGAGAGAGAGTATATACTATATATAGTATCAAAATGATTGGTGATTCTAAATAAGCACAAGAGAGGGTGTTAGTGTGTTTCGTTTGGTATCTAAGTTATTTCCATTATTGTAAAGAGTTTATTGACCAAGGGTATAGCAATATTTTTGCTGAAGGATCTCTTTTGGGAGGATTCCCTTTCGTTTTTGTAATTGATTTTTGCCGTAAAAGAGTAAAACAGAGCTCTTGAAAAACGGTAGTTTAGAACGTTAGTTTTTTAGACAGCAGGAGGGAATTTTAATGCAAGCAAAAGATTGTTTATAACTGGGGTGGTTTGGCCATTTAAGTTATAGAATAATCGCTTATTCTCATCATAGTCTTTGAAGTTATTTGATGAGAAATTTTATTATGTTCAGGAAGCTGTGTACTATTTGAAAATAACCACATGTTTTGCGTACGATTTCTGTTTTTTGTTATTCTTGAGTACCTATAAAATTATTAGATTGACCTTTTAGGGTTGATTGTTTGGAATTATGAAAGTTGAAGAAAATGTCGATCACTATTTATAGCAAACCATCTTGTGTCCAATGTGATGCTACACGCCGCGCTTTTGATGCAAAAGGCATTCATTATCGTGTTGTTGATATTTCTTGTGATAAACAAGCATACAGTTTTGTTCAATCTCTGGGGTATCGCCAGGTTCCTGTCGTTGTTTGTGGTGAAAATCATTGGTCTGGTTTTAGACCCGATATGATTAGTGGTCTTTGTGCTTAATGGGGCTTATTGTTTATTATTCGAGTGCAACGGGTAATACAGAACATTTTGTCTCGCAGCTTGATCAACGACTCTTCAAAATTGATAAAAGAAAGCCTTCTGCATTGGTTGGTGAACCTTATGTACTGGTTGTTCCTACATATGCAGATGGTGAAGGAAGAGGAGCAGTGCCGAAAGCCGTTATTCATTTTCTTAATGAAGCTGAGAACCGAAAATTAATTCGTGGTGTCATTGGCGGTGGGAATCGTAATTTTGGTCGCTATTATAATTTAGCAAGTAAAATCATTGCTGAAAAATGTTGTATACCTTGCCTTTATCGTTTTGAGCTGCGTGGAACTGATGAAGACGTTATTTATGTAAAAAAGGGATTGGAAAGATTTTGGAAACAATTGGTATAGGGCACTCGCAGAAATCAGATCAGATTACTGATTATCATGCGCTGAATGCAATGCTTAATCTTTATAATGAAAATGGTCATATTCAATTTGATATGGATCGGCTTGCCGCACGGCAATATTTTCTTCAGCATGTTAATCAAAATACAGTTTTTTTTCATAACTTGAAGGAAAAAATAGATTACTTAATAGAAGAAGGTTATTATGAAAAAGCTTTATTTGAGCTTTATGATTTTTCTTTTATTAAAAAGCTTTTTAAACGTGCTTATGCATTTAAGTTTCGTTTTCCTACCTTTTTAGGCGCATTTAAGTACTATACCAGCTATACGTTAAAGACTTTTGATGGGAAACGTTATCTTGAACGTTATGAAGATCGCGTCTGTCTTGTAGCTTTATATTTGGCACAAGGGAATAAAGCTCTTGCTGAAAGTTTTGTGGATGAAATTATTACAGGGCGTTTTCAACCGGCAACACCGACATTTTTAAATGCTGGGAAAAAACAACGTGGTGAATTGGTTTCGTGTTTTTTGCTACGTGTTGAAGATAATATGGAATCGATAGGTCGTTCGGTTAATTCGGCTTTGCAGCTTTCAAAACGTGGTGGAGGTGTGGCGCTTTGTTTAACAAATTTGCGGGAAGCTGGGGCACCAATTAAGCAAATAGAAAATCAATCCTCAGGAGTCTTACCAGTGATGAAACTCTTGGAAGATTCTTTTTCTTACGCCAATCAGCTTGGGGCACGACAGGGGGCTGGAGCTGTTTATTTGCATGCCCATCATTTAGATATTATGAAGTTTTTGGATACAAAGCGTGAAAATGCTGATGAAAAAGTTAGAATCAAAACACTTTCGCTTGGTGTCGTTATTCCTGATATTACTTTTGAGCTTGCACGGAATAATGAGGATATGTATCTCTTCTCATCTTATGATATCGAGCGTGTGACAGGTAAGCCGTTTAGCGATATTTCTTTAACAGAGCATTATCGTTCTTTTGTTGATAATGCAAAGATTCGTAAAAATAAAATAAGTGCACGCGTTTTTTTTCAGACATTAGCGGAAATTCAATTTGAGTCGGGTTATCCCTATATTTTATTTGAGGATACTGCTAATCGATCGAATCCGATAGCTGGGCGTATAAGTATGAGCAATTTATGTTCAGAAATTTTGCAGGTGAGTGAGGCGAGTGAACTGGAGACAGATTTAACTTATCGCACGATTGGAAGTGATATATCCTGTAATCTTGGATCCATGAATATTGCCAAAGCAATGGAAAGTCCTGATTTCGGACAGACCGTGGAATCTGCTGTTCGTGCTCTTACTGCGGTTTCGGATATGAGCAATATTGCCTGTGTGCCTTCCATTGCGAAAGGCAATGCTGAAAGTCATGCGATTGGTTTGGGACAAATGAATTTGCACGGGTTTCTAGCGCGTGAGCAGATCTATTATGGGTCTCCAGAAGCGATTGATTTTACCAATATCTATTTTTATATTGTGACATATCACGCCATACGGGCTTCCAATTTAATTGCGCACGAACGTCAAGAAATGTTTGCAGGGTTTGAAAAATCAGCTTATGCAGATGGACGTTTTTTCGAAAAATATATTGAAAAAGAATGGAAGCCGCAATTTGCGCTTGTGCAAGAGCTTTTTGCACGGAATAATATTGTTATCCCAGATCAAAAGGATTGGCAGGAACTCAAAAAATTAGTTATTGAGTATGGGCTTTATAACCGTAATTTGCAGGCAGTCCCACCTACGGGATCTATTTCCTATATTAATCATGCCACTTCTTCTATTCATCCCATTGCTTCAAAAATTGAAATTCGCAAAGAGGGAAAAATTGGGCGCGTTTATTATCCCGCTCCTTATATGGATAATACGAATTTGAATTTTTACCAAGATGCTTATGAGATTGGTCCTGAAAAAATTATAGATACCTATGCTGCTGCAACACAGCATGTTGATCAAGGTCTTTCATTAACATTATTTTTTCCTGATACCGCTACCACACGTGATATTAACCGCGCACAAATTTATGCCTGGAAAAAGGGTATAAAGAGTATTTACTATGTACGATTAAGGCAAGTGGCATTAAGTGGAACAGAAGTTGATGGCTGTGTTTCGTGCAGTTTATAGGAGATCATCATATGACCAAGATTACAACCAAAAATCCTGTTGTGTGCGCTGTTAATTGGAATAGATTACATGATGAGAAGGATCTTGAAGTATGGAACCGCTTAACTGGGAATTTTTGGTTACCTGAGAAGGTTCCTCTTTCCAATGATATTCCCTCATGGTCAAGCTTAACGGATGAAGAACGTAAATTGACAATTCGTGTTTTTACAGGACTAACGCTTTTAGATACCATTCAAAACACTGTCGGAGCCATTTCGCTTCTGGCTGATGCAATAACAGAGCATGAGGAGGCAGTTTTGACAAATATTGCCTTCATGGAAGCGGTTCATGCACGTTCTTATTCCTCTATTTTTTCAACCCTTTGTTCAACGGTAGAAGTTGATGATGCGTTTAGATGGTCAGAAGAAAATATTCATTTGCAAAAAAAGGCTAGATTAGTACTTGAGCGTTATGAAGCAAATGATCCACTTAAGAAAAAAATTGCTTCGACTTTGCTGGAAAGCTTTTTATTTTATTCTGGTTTTTATTTGCCCATGTATTGGGCCAGTCGTGCTAAGTTGACCAATACAGCAGATCTCATTCGACTAATCATTCGTGATGAAGCAGTCCATGGTTATTATATAGGTTATAAATTCCAATTGGGCTTTGCAAAGCTTGATGAAGCCAAAAAGAAAGAAATTAAAGATTTTGCTTTTAACCTGCTCTTTGATCTTTATAATATCGAGTGCAAATATACTGAAGATCTTTATGATGCACTTGGATTGACAGAAGATGTTAAAATTTTTCTTCATTATAATGCTAACAAGGCTTTAATGAATTTAGGTTTTGAAGCTCTTTTCCCCCCTGAGGTTTGTCGTGTTAATCCTGCTATTTTGGCAGCTTTATCACCAAACTCTGACGAAAATCATGACTTTTTTTCAGGGGCAGGTTCTTCTTATGTCATTGGCAAGGCGGTTGCTACCACGGATGATGATTGGGAATTTTAATGTTTGCATGCAAATAGAAGTGCGCGGGGTATTCCACTTAGATCTTTGCGCACTTCTAAACATTGAAAACCATTTTTTTCAAACAAATTGCAGACTTCATTTTCTTGAGAATAACCAATTTCAACACCGACATAGCTGTTTTCTTTTAAGTAGTTGGCTGCGTCGTAGGCGAGTTTTCGATAAAAATCAAATCCATCTTCCCCTCCTATCAGAGCGCGCAATGGGTCATGTAAGCGCACTTCTTTTGCGAGTTTTTTGATATCTTTTGCGCGAATATAAGGTGGATTGGAAACAATGAAATCAAAGCGATTTGTGACAGAATCAAACCAGTCGCTAAGAAGAGGTGTGAAGCGGTGTGCTACTTCAGCATTTTTTGCATTTTTTTTCGCTGTTTTAAGGGCATCTTCAGAAATATCGACTGCCACCGCATAGGATTGGGGAATGTGTTTAAGGAGTGCAATGGCAATGGCGCCACTTCCCGTTCCCATATCAAGAAATGTTGTTCTTCCTAATTTTTCGACCTGTTTTTGGAGAAAAGGGAGAACAAGATCTATCAGCGTTTCTGTATCAGGACGAGGTTCTAACGTCTCTTGAGACAATGTAAAAGATATACCATAAAATTCTCGTACTCCTATAATACGGTAGACGGGTTCGCCTGCAATGCGCCGTTGTAAAGCCTGTTCTATTTGTATCATATGCTCAGAAGACAAATGCATATCTGGTTTAGAAATTCTTTCAGCAGCATTTATTCCTGTTACCCATTCAACGAGTATTTTCGCATCGAGATCGGCTTCAGTAATTCCTTTCGTGCGCAATTTTTCTTGCATTTGTTGGATGACATTCTTAAAAGAATATTTGCTCAATTATTATCCATTTCCATCAGCAGTGTTGTTTGATGATCTGAGATGAGTGCATGAAGAAGCTCATCAAGATCTCCCTCTAGAATGCGATCAAGTTTATACAAGGTTAGATTAATACGGTGATCCGTGACACGTCCTTGTGGAAAATTATAGGTACGAATACGTTCTGAACGATCACCAGAACCAACTTGGCTTTTACGAGAAGCTGAACGTTCACTTTCCGCTTTTTGTCGTTCGATATCGAATAAGCGTGCCCGTAAAATTTGAAGGGCTCGCGCTCGGTTTTGATGTTGTGATTTTTCTGCTTGTACGACCATAATTCCTGTTGGAATATGCATGATACGAACAGCTGAATCCGTTGTATTAACATGCTGTCCTCCTGCTCCAGATGCACGCATTGTGTCGATACGAATATCTTCAGGACGAATATCAATATCAATTTCTTCAGCCTCTGGAAGGACTGCAACGGTAGCAGCAGATGTATGGATACGTCCACCGGTTTCTGTTTCGGGGATGCGTTGCACACGATGAACCCCTGATTCATATTTTAATTTAGAAAAGACACCTTTTCCTGAGATGGTAGCAATAATTTCTTTATATCCGCCAACTTCTCCCTCACTGAGTGAAATAACTTCTACTTTCCAATGGTGAGCATGGGCATAACGTTCATACATGCGGAAAAGATCACCGGAAAAAAGTGCTGCTTCTGATCCACCCGTTCCTGCTCGAATTTCAACAATAGCATTTTTTTCATCAGCAATATCTTTAGGCAAAAGCAGAATCTGGAGTGCTTTTTCAAATTGCTCTACTTTTTTATATAACGATGGTAGCTCTTCTTGGGCAAGATTACGCATCTCTATATCTGTTTGTTTATCGTTGATAATTGTTTCTAATTCTGTAATCTCTCCGTAAAGAGCATTTAATGCGCGTATAGAGGCAATAACGGGTTGTAGTTCTGCATATTCAGAAGCTAATTTTACATATGTTTCAGCATTTGGATTAGTCGTCATTTGGCTTTCAATTATTTCAAAGCGCTTTTCAAGCTGTCTCATACGATCTTGTGGCAAAGAAACCATGATAATATTAGCCTAATTTTTCATAATACAATTTTTATAATATTTTGTTGCAATGACTTTTTGTTATAATACTGGCAATAAATTACCGTATAGCATCATACAAAAAAAGGTAATAAAGCAATTTTTACCAATGAAAACTATTATATTTTAAAGGTAAATTTTTATAAAACTTGATTTGCCTGAGGTATTTTATCTAATAATATATAATCACTTTTTTAAGAGTTTTTTTTTCCGTAAAGTTCAAGCCGATGATGGATAATATCATAACCAAGAGATTTTGCAATTTCTTCTTGCAGCTTTTCAATAACATCAGAATGAAACTCGATAACTTTTCCTGTGTCTATATCGATGAGATGATCATGATGTTGCCCATCTGCTTGCTCAAAACGAGATGGACCACCACTAAAGCTATGGCGATGAATTGTTCCATTTCCTTCTAATGTTTTCATGGTTCGATAAACAGTTGAGAGTGAAATACTCGAATCTATTTTGTTTGCACGCTGAAAAATTTCAAATGCATTGGGATGATCATTTGTATCAGTCAAAATATCAAGAATAACTCGTCGTTGACGTGTTACCCTTAAACCAGCTGTGCGCAATTCTTGCTCATAATTTCGCTTTTTATTCATTTTCATAATGTGCTTTTCAAACAAAGGCTCCATGACAGTGTTTATATTTTTTCTCTGAACCGCAAGGACAACGCTCATTACGACCAACTTTTCCCCATGTGGTTATATCGTTAGGATCACGATCTTGTGAATTAACAAATCTATTTTCTTGTGATCGTGTCAATAAGGTGGGAGCATTTTCTTGACTTTGCTTATTAAAGACAGAAGCAGCAGCATCAGTTTGCTCAGGCATGGTCGGTTTTGTGGGTTGTTGAATGATTTCAAAGCGCATAAGCTTAGAAGTGACAATTCGGCGCAAATTTCTCAACATATTTTGAAAGAGTTCAAATGATTCTGTCTTATATTCATTGAGCGGATCCCGCTGCGCATAACCACGAAAACCAACAACAGAACGCAAATGGTCTAAACTCACTAGATGTTCACGCCATAGCGTGTCAATAGTTTCGAGCAATACTGCTTTGTGAAAATAAGCCATAACTTCTGGAGAATAACGTTCAGTACGCTCATTTTCAAGTTTTGTAACAGCATCTGATACACGCTCTAAAATTTGCTCCTCGGCAATTCCATCTTCTTTTGTCCATTCTTCCACTGGAAGCTCAAGATTAAAGAGTTGTTGAAGCTCTTCTTCGAGAGTTTTTACATCCCATTTTTCAGAATATGTCCCTGATGGAATATAAGCCTCTACGAGATCTTCTACGACTTCATTACGCATTTCAAGGATCATTTCTGATAAGTCATCTGCGTTCATGACCTCCATACGCTGTTCAAAAATAACCTTGCGTTGATCATTCATGACATCATCATATTTTAGCAGATTTTTACGAATTTCAAAGTTTCGTGCTTCGACCTTTTTTTGTGCTTTTTCAAGGGCTTTATTAATCCATGGATGGATAATAGCTTCATTTTCTTTCAATCCAAGTTTTTGCAGCATACCATCCATACGATTGGAGCCAAAGATACGCATAAGATCATCTTGAAGAGAGAGAAAGAATTTTGAGCGACCTGGATCGCCTTGGCGACCAGAACGTCCACGAAGCTGGTTATCAATACGACGGCTTTCATGACGTTCAGTAGCGATAACGTAAAGCCCCCCAGCCGCTAAAGCTTTTTCTTTAAGTTGCTGAACATCTTTTTTTATTTCTTCAATTTTAGCTGTCCGCTCTGGACCTTCGGGGATATCCTGTAACTCTTGTCGGATGCGCATTTCAACATTACCACCAAGCTGTATATCCGTACCGCGTCCTGCCATGTTGGTTGCGATGGTGAGAGCTCTAGGAACTCCTGCTTGCGCAATGATGTATGCTTCTTGTTCGTGATAGCGAGCATTTAAGACTCTAAAATCGGTAATGCCTTCTTTTCGCAAACGCTCTGCCAATTGTTCTGACTTCTCAATAGAGGTTGTTCCAACAAGAATAGGCTGTTCTTTTTCATGTGCTTGACGGATATCATGCACAATTGCCCGATATTTCTCTTCTACTGTTCGATAAATTTCATCATCTTCATCAATACGTTGTATAGGCAAATTTGTAGGGACTTCGAAAACGTCAAGACCATAAATATTTCTAAATTCTTCGGCTTCTGTTGTTGCAGTTCCAGTCATTCCAGATAACTTTCTATACATACGGAAGTAATTTTGGAAAGTGATGGAAGCAAGTGTCTGGTTTTCTGGTTGAATAGCAACATGCTCTTTAGCTTCTAACGCTTGATGAAGTCCTTCAGAATAACGCCGCCCTGGCATCATTCGCCCTGTAAATTCGTCAATAATAACGATTTCATCATTGCGAACAATGTAATCTTTATCGCGAGCAAACAGTTTATGAGCTTTTAGAGCATTATTGACATGATGAACGATAGCGACATTTTCTATGTCATAAAGATTTTGACCTTTAAGATGCCCAGCTTGTTCGAGCATTTTTTCAATTTTTTCAGTACCGACTTCGGTAAAGGTCGTTGTTTTTTGTTTTTCGTCTATTTCATAGTCTTCTGGAGTTAAGGCAGGAATAAATGTATCAATAAGGTTATAGAAGTCAGTACGATCTTCTAGAGGACCAGAAATAATAAGGGGTGTACGGGCTTCATCAATAAGAATCGAATCAACTTCATCAACAATAGCGTAATGATGTCCACGTTGGACCATTTGACTACGATCGAAGGCCATATTATCACGCAAATAATCAAAACCTAGTTCATTATTTGTGGCATAGGTGATGTCGCATGCATAGGCCTCTCGGCGGGCATCACTATCGAGATCATGAAGAATCACGCCTGTTGTAAGCCCTAGAAAACTAAAAATTTTTCCCATTGTTTCAGCATCACGACTGGCGAGATAATCGTTTACTGTCACAACATGAACGCCTTTACCTTCCAATGCATTGAGATAAATTGGTAGAGTTGCCATTAATGTTTTACCTTCACCAGTACGCATTTCAGCTATGCCACAGTCGTGAAGGACCATTCCACCAATAAGTTGTACGTCAAAAGGACGCATATCATAAACACGTTTTGCGGCTTCACGAACAGTTGCGAAAGCTTCTGGTAAGAGCAAATCAACACTTTCACCTTCACTAAGACGTTTACGAAAGGCATCTGTTTTTTGGCAAAGCTGCTCATCACTTAATTTTACGAATTGTTCTTCCAAATCATTAATTTGTGCAACTTTTTGGCGGAGCGCTTTGAGACGTCGTTCATGAGCTGAACCAAAAAACTTACGGGCAAAAACACCTAAACTGACCATCTCTGGCCCTTTCTTTTAATTGTTGTCACTCTTGTTGGGTAATTCATACGCTCTCCCCATACTCTACATTTTCTTCAAGCTGTCTGATATCATTAGAGACATCATGAAATGCAGATGGTACCATTATACTTGCTGGTGTGCAATTTTTCACTTTAATTGTAAAGTAGAGATAAGAGGCTAAGCGCCCTATGTCAACTTTAGGTATGCTATTTAACTGATACAATACAAAGTCATTTAAGATACAATATGTCATTTTTTCTATTATCATGTTCTTCATCTGCATTAGATAGGATTGGAGAAACTGAGATAAAAGGACAATTTTATACTTTTTAAAATAAAATTACTAATTTATTTCTCTATGTTTAAAGATTAAAGTACTATGGTAAAGAAAATTGGAATCTTGAACCTGCCTTCATTTTTAAGGAGTATATTTATGAAATTTAACTTTATCACGCTTTTTTTAGCATCAACTTTATTGGCAAGTACAAGTTTAGGGGTGAGAGCCCAAGAAGGTTTGAATTCACCGTCGAATGATTTAAAGACTTTGGAGAAAGCTTCTGAAAAAGCCGTTTCTCCTTCTCATGTTATGGCGGTTATTGATGGGAAAAATATTACAGCAGGCCAATTGGATGATTTAGCGCTTGAAATAAATCCTAATTTAGCACGTTTTTCTGATGAACAACGCCGTATGATGGTCCTAAAAGCTTATTTAGATATGCAGGCACTTGCAAAAGCAGCAAGAAGCAAAGGTCTTGATAAGACAGATGCTTACGATAAACGTATGGCAGTTATGCGTGACAATGTTCTTCAACAGCTTTATTTTAAACAGGCGATTGTTGACAAAATCTCAGATACTGATTTGGAAGCCCTTTATAAGCAAGAAGTTGCTGCTTTACCTAAAGAAGACGAGGTTAAAGCGCGTCATATTTTGGTCAAAACGAGAAAAGAAGCAGAAGCTATCATTAAGCATTTAAATAAAGGCGAAAATTTTGAAGAGATTGCAAAGAAAAGTTCAACAGATGGTTCTGCTGCCGTTGGGGGTGATCTTGGTTATTTTAGCCATGGTCAAATGGTCAAGCCTTTTGAAGATGCTGCATTTGGTTTAAAAATTGGCGAATACACTAAACAACCCGTTGAAAGTCCTTTTGGTTGGCATATTATTAAATTAGAAGATCGTCGTTTGAAGCAACCGCCTGCATTTGATGATGTCAAAGAGATGTTGCGAACACAGCTGATAAAAAAGCGCTATCAAGAACTGATTGTTGATTTGCGTAGCAAGATAGATGTGAAATACCCTGATCCTGATGTTACAAAAATCATGGAATCGCTTCATCAAAATGGGACGCTACTTCCCGATGAGACATCGGATGAAGAAGATACGGAATAGCTAGGAAAAATAAGTGGATAGCCTCTTTAATAGATAATTTGCTAGGTTAGTTTTGTTCAAAAAGCCTAGCAGTTTTCTATGAGAGGTTATTGATCTGCAATCATTTCATTTTTTTATAGAAAGCATATTGTGGTTTTGAAAATCTCTCCTTTGTCGCCTCACAAGATCCAGGCGCT
The DNA here is from genome assembly GCF_042193725.1 of Bartonella sp. OT172YNZD. NCBI lineage: Bacteria > Pseudomonadati > Pseudomonadota > Alphaproteobacteria > Hyphomicrobiales > Bartonellaceae > Bartonella > Bartonella sp. OT172YNZD. The sequence continues at coordinate 57,512 of NZ_JBHILZ010000003.1, forward strand.
TTCTCCCTTATCTGGTGTACGGATAGCGACAGCTGAAGCTGGGATTAAATATAAAGATCGTACAGATCTTCTTTTCATCATATTCGATAAGCCAGTGAGTGTAGCCGGTGTTTTTACTCGTTCAAAATGTCCATCTGCCCCTGTAGAGCATTGTCGTGCATCGCTTCCTCATGGGGTTGCGAGGGGTGTTGTTGTGAATTCTGGAAATGCAAATGCTTTTACAGGAAGCAAAGGAAAGCACACAACCAATGCAATCATCTGTGCAGCAGCAAATGCTTTAAAGGTTAGAGAAGATGAAATTTTTATAGCTTCTACGGGTGTTATTGGTGAGCAAATGGATGCATCGGGTATTGTCAATCTTTTACCAAGTATGGCAGAGACAGCAGAAGAGGGAAATTGGTTGGAAGCTGCAAAAGCCATAATGACAACGGACACATTTCCAAAACTTGCGACGCGCACTTTTGACTGTGGGGGAGAGAGTGTTACCATTAATGGAATTGCAAAAGGTGCTGGTATGATTGCACCCGATATGGCGACAATGCTGTCGTTTGTGGTTAGTGATGCTACTATTTCTTCGGATGCACTCCAATCCATGTTATCAGAGGCAGTTGAGGGTTCTTTTAATTCAATTACTGTTGATAGCGATACCTCAACTTCAGATACGCTTATGTTGTTTGCGATAGGAAAAGAACATTTTCCATGTCTTACAAGTAAATCTGATCCGCGTTATGGGGTTTTTGTGAAACAATTGAGTGCACTTCTGCATGAGCTTGCACTACAAGTTGTTTGTGATGGTGAAGGTGCTCGTCATTTAATTGAGGTTAATGTGATGGGGGCTACAACAAACAATGCAGCTAAAACTATTGCTTTATCAATTGCAAATTCACCGCTCGTAAAAACGGCTATTGCCGGTGAAGATGCGAATTGGGGGCGGGTCGTTATGGCAGTTGGGAAGGCCGGTGTTGAAGTCGATCGTGATCTATTGACGATTTGGTTTGGTGAGCATCGTGTGGCCGTGAATGGCGTACGAGATCCTGAGTATTGTGAAGAGACAATAGGTGCTTATATGCAAAGTAAACACATCACAATTCGTGTTGATATCGGTTTGGGTAAGAGCACGGCGACGATTTGGTCTTGCGATTTAACAAAAGAGTACGTTATGATCAATAGCGATTACAGAAGTTAACGGATGCACTCTCTATATTAAACTGCCTATTATTTTTTAAAAAGAGAATGAGATATGTGAGTTCTTTTTGAGGTAAGGAAATATACTAGAAAGAGACAGTTATCTTTATATTTTCATTGGAGAGTGATATGTGTGTAAAAAGCCCCCTTCTTCTTGTTGTTGCATGTGCACTGTTAGATCAAAATAATCGTGTTTTGCTTACCAAGCGTCCTGAAGGAAAATCGCTGGCTGGTTTATGGGAGTTTCCTGGTGGAAAGGTTGAGCAAGGTGAAACTCCAGAAATTTCATTGATCCGTGAACTAGAAGAAGAGCTTGGTGTGTATGTTCAGGCAAATAATTTACACCCTTTAACATTTGCAAGTCATAGCTATAAAACATTTCATCTCTTAATGCCATTGTATCTTTGTGACCATTATGAGGGCGTTGCGCAAGGACGAGAAGGGCAAAATTTAGAATGGTTTTTTATTAATGATCTTGATAAATACCCTATGCCTGATGCTGATAAACCATTGGTTCAGGTATTGAAAAATCACCTTCTTTAATGTGTTATAAGAAGGAAATATTGTTTAAATATAAATCAATATATTGAGTTATAATAATAATTTATAATTTTTTTTATGTTGAATGGGGAAGTCCAGGGTCATAAAAAATTTTTTCATTTCAAATTTGTTTTATGTTAAATTAATCAAAATCATTCTTTTGCACGTTCCAAGCGGGGCGGGTCATGTGGATAAAATTATTTAAGACAGAAATAAATAAAATACGTGCTGAAAGAACACTCTTCAATAGCCAAGGGTTATCGCAACATTGAGAATTGGCAAAGTGTATAATGATGCTTTTGCGCGCTTCATAAGCATAAAAATGGTGGTAGGTAATGGATTTATACTTTTCGCGATTATTATTGAGAGATTGTCTTGGATGCATCGAGAGATATTAGGAGTATTTATTTCATAAGATATCGATAATAGGAAAAATTTCAAAAAATGTTGCTTTTGATTAAGAGGGGCATATCCCTTACGTAATATAGAACGCCATTGTGTTGCATATTTACGGGGTTGTTTAAAAGAGGCATCTCGTAACGCTCTAAAGCCCATTTTGTGCCGGTATTAGTGAATGGTATAACGTTAAAGCACCCATAGAAATAATGTAAAATCTATTGAGTGCTACTATCTTTACGCTTATGAAGGAGTAAGCTGGTCCCAATGTTACATAGTTCTTAGCATTTGGGAGCATTCAGAAGGGATATTTTTTCTTTTCGTAATCATTTTACTTATATATCAATTCCACTTGTGACGGACAAAACAAGCAAATGATTTTGATTGCTTCAACATAAAAAAGATTTGAAATGAGAGAATTTTACGATATTTAGAATTCTTGACACAGAATGAATGATGGATAATTATCCTTATAAATCAATTTATTATATAACAAAAACATTCAATTAATTATTTTTATAGGAGGCATGTATTAAGTTTCTTGCATTGGACGACGTTTTGCAATGGGATATTGATTTTTTTAGCTATACGCGTAATTGCCTTTTCCAATGGCTCGATCATAACGTCCATGGAAAAACCATTTGAATGAATAATATTTTCATGATCAACCATAATAGCAACATGATCTTTCCAAAAAATTAAATCGCCTCGTTGAAGTTTATCAGTATCTATAAGAGGACTACCTATAGTTTCTTGCTGCATATCGGTGTCACGTAAAACTATTCGATCGGTCATCATCATAGAGAGCTGAATGAGTCCTGAACAATCAATTCCAAAACCGCTGACACCACCCCAAAGATAAGGTGTACGGATAAAGGTTTCTGCAACTGTGACATAATCTTCATATACACGTCCAATGGGGCTGAGATGGCTCGTAATGATTGCTGTTCTATTTTCAAGAATAGAATACATTGTGTTACGGACTTCAATTTCATCAACAACACTGACTTTGCTTCCCATAAATAACGGAGACACTATTGGTCCACGTAAATTAGCATGTAAATATTTAAATGTACGTGGTACTGAAACTATATGCGTTTGTTTTATAGTTGATGTACAAAGGACTGTTGTATCAATATAACCAACGTAACCATCTTTGAGGGATTGCCCCCACGACATCGTTTCCCCTTGTTCAAAAATGAGAAGTTCTTCTCCCAATAAGCATTCTGTTTGTCTTTCACTTTTTTTACTATTTTCTTTAAAAAGTCCAGCGACCACTGTATTAACACGTCTTTTTTCACCTTGAACAAAGCGCTGGGCCGTAATTTCTGTTTCAAGACGTTGATCTGCTAGATCATCTCTGAATGCATAAAGCCTTGGGTCTTTAGAGATCATCTTTTTGTTTTCCGTTTTTTGCTTCTTACCTTTAAACAAACTCATGAAAACTCTATCGGTAAGGTTTTTATCCTCAAACAAAAATAAGAACAGAGTTTAAGACAGTCGCAATTATTCTTTAAGATGTAAAATTGTCTATCCTTGTGGATATAGTGTGTCAAACTTCATTTTTAAAAATATTATAAAGGGCACGAATAGTTTGTGCTGATCCACCAATAGGGTATCCTGGTTTTTCTTTTGGAACCCATCCATAAAGGTCAAAATGCGCAAAATGTTCAGCTTTTTCAACAAAAGAATTAAGAAATAAAGCAGCCGTTATAGAGCCAGCAAAGCTATTTCCAGTTACATTGTTAAGATCAGCAATTGGTGATGATAACATCTCTTGGTAAGGTTTCCAAAGGGGCATTTGCCAAAGAGGATCAAAAACAGCGTGAGCAGATTCAGAAATTTGTTGTGCCCATATTGAATCATTACAATAAAATGCGGGAAGATCTGGTCCTAATGCTATACGCGCTGCCCCTGTTAAGGTAGCCATACAAAGCATGAATTGTGGACTTTCTTCATCACCATAGGCGAGCGCATCGGCAAGAACAAGTCGCCCTTCAGCATCTGTATTACCTACTTCAATACTTAAGCCTTTACGACTCTTAAGAATATCACCTGGTCGGTAAGCATTCGCAGAAATTGCATTTTCTACAGCTGGAATCAAGACACGTAGACGGAAAGGCAATTTGGCATCCATGATAAGTTTAGCCAATCCCAAAACGTTTGCCCCACCCCCCATGTCTTTTTTCATAAGCAACATATTATTGGCTGATTTAATATCGAGTCCTCCCGTATCAAAAGTTACCCCTTTGCCCACCAACGTTATTTTAGGATGATGTTCTTGCCCCCAGTGTAACTCAATCAGTCGCGGTGCAGTACTGCCTGCTTGTCCTACGGCATGAATCATCGGAAAGTTATGGGTTAAGAGATCATCTCCACAAATACTGTGGACATGAGCACCGTAGGTTTTTCCTAGTTTTCGGGCTTCTTTTTCGAGAGCATCAGGGGGCATATCATTGGCTGGAATATTGATGAGATCACGGACGAAAAAGACAGCTTCATAAATTCGTTGGAGTTCATTAAGATCAACGGCCTCATTGACATGGATGGATAATGATTTGAAAGAAGAATTTTGACGATAGCGATTAAATTGATAGCTACCGAATGCTAATCCAAGATAGGCATTTATTTCATCAGAGGTTGTACCTTCTAAATGCCATTGACCAGCAGGAAGTTTTTGAGCAAGCAGTCCTGTGATAAAGGGATCGCTCCCATTGCCAATTCCAAATAAAACTTTTTTTAAATGCCCTGTTTCGTGAGGAACAAAGAGTATTTGTCCTGCTTTACCAGTAAAGTCATTAACTTTTATCCATGCTGTTGTTGACGCATCAAGTGATAAGTTGGCAAGAGTTCTTTGGTTTACCAAGATGATAGGGCAACTGTTATCGATACGCGTTGAGGTAAAATGAATGTGATAGTGCTGCATAGTTATGAGATCCTTATAGTCGTCTAAGTGCGACATACTCGACCAAATGATTTTTTCCTTTTCGTAGAATGAGATTGGATCGTGGTCGTGTTGGCAATATATTTTCTTGTAAATTTTTTAAATTGATTGTTTGCCAAAGATCCTCAGCGATTTTTGAGGCTTCTTTTTCACTGAGCAGGGCATAACGATGAAAATAGGATTCAGGATTTTGAAAAGCTGTCTTACGCAAACGTTTAAAGCGCTCCAAATACCAGTGACGAATGACTTCTGTTTCGGCATCAACATAGATTGAAAAATCAAAAAAATCTGATACGAAAGGAATAGCTTTCCCATCTTTAGGAAGATCACTGACCTGTAATACATTAATACCTTCAACAATTAAAATATCAGGACGATCAATGGTAATTGTCTGATTTTCTAGAACATCATAGGTCATATGTGAGTAAAGCGGGGCACGGATATTTCCGATGCCTGCTTTTATAGCCGAAAGAAAGCACAGCAATTTTTTAATGTCATAGGAATCAGGAAATCCTTTACGATTCATACGATTTTTTTGCTGTAAGATTGCGTTAGGATAGAGAAAACCATCCGTTGTAATCAGATCAACTTTAAGGCTAGATGTCCATCGTTTCAACAGTTCTTGAAGAATGCGAGCCGTGGTTGATTTTCCTACTGCTACAGAACCAGCAATTCCAATAATAAAGGGCGTTTTTCTACTCTCTTCTTGATGGAGAAACTGCTGACGTTTGTGAAAAAGTTCCTGTACTGCTTCAACATGGCATGATAACAGACGCGATAAAGAAAGATAAATGCGTTGGACTTCTTTAAGATCGATAGGATCATCAATAGAGCGTAAACGCTTAATTTCATCAAAAGTCAAAGTAAGAGGTGTGTCTGCACGAAACTCTGACCATTCTTGTGCAGTAAAAACACGATAGGGTGAATATCGGTCAGAAACGGATTTGACCAGATTATCTTCCTGATTAATTTTTTGTATAGTCGTATCAATCATTTGTATTGGTCGAGAATTTTTTGCTGCAGCAATCGATTAAAAGTAGACAGATAAGCGGCTTGATTTTGAAATAAGTTTTGTATTGCATGCTCTCTTCAAGATAATAGATCATTTTTCATTAACTTATAGTCCAATCATTCCAGTTTGCACGGATTTGTGCTAATGAGTGCCCTTGCGCTAAAAAAGCCCATAGAAGTAGACGCGCTTTTACAGCTGATAAATAACCAGACATGAGAGCACCAGAAGAAATCATATCGATTTCTGAGCCTTTATAGCCGTAAGTTATACGAGTTGTTGAGCCATTACAACAACGACTAGCAATAATGATTGGTATTTTTTGTGCATATTGTTGTACAAGGTCTGCTTCTTGAAAACTACAGTGTCCTGCACCAAAACCAGCAATAACAACTCCAGCATAATACCCACTTTCGAGACATAGTTTCATTAATTGTGCATCAGATGATAAAGAGGAATAGAGGAGTGCAATTTGATGATCGTGGTTTTGGGGAAGATCAAACGTTGTCGGAAAAAATTTTTGATCATTGAAATAAATAAGTTTTCCCTCTAAAATAGTTCCTAAAATACCTGCAAAACCTGATTGAAATGTTTCAACTTTGACGGTATGGCTTTTATAGAGCCAATAAGGTGAATGAATTGTATCATTTATGACAACGAGAACGCCCCTGTTACGACTTTGTGGGGTTGCTGCGACACGAGTGGCTGCTAAAATGTTGGCGGGGCCGTCCGCGCCTGCTTCATGAGGCATGCGCATAGCACCGGTTATGATAAGTGGTTCGGCTTCCTTCCAGTAAAGAGAAAGAAAAAAAGCAGTTTCTTCTAGAGTATCAGTCCCTTGTGTTAACACAATACCTTCTGCACCAGCATTTATTTGTTGTTTTGCCCACTCGATTATTTCAAAAAGAATTTGAAATGATAAAGATCCACTTGGTATTTGCATTAATGTTTGTGCATGAATATCAGCAACGTTATTTAAATCAGGAACACTTTTTATGAGGTTATTTGAAGTTAAAGTCGGTTGCATGTGACCAAAACTATCAGCAGTCATTGCAATTGTTCCACCTAAGGTCCCTATGGCTATTTTTTTCATAATTTTTCTCTAAAAGGTACAAACTGTTTATATAAAGCTATTTAGCAGTAATTTACATTGACAACAATGATATCATTTTTCCATTTTCAACAAATTGAGTTATGCTGAATTATTGTGTTTTGCTGTATATGTTCTTAAATAGGACAATAGTAATTGAGTTTTACATTGTATGAAAAGAAATCAATATTAAAAAGTAAAGTTAATATTAAGGAGTCTCCTTATGACAGAACATAAGCCAGACATAATGTATGGTACAACAATTATTACGATACGAAAAGGTGAAAAAGTCGTGATGGCCGGTGATGGTCAGGTCTCTCTTGGACAGACAATTATGAAAGGCAATGCACGTAAAGTGCGTCGTCTTGGAAAGAACGGAGTGGTTATTGCTGGTTTTGCAGGTGCTACGGCAGATGCTTTCACATTACTGGAAAGATTGGAAACAAAGCTTGAGCAATATCCTGATCAGCTTATGCGTGCATGTGTAGAACTTGCAAAAGATTGGCGAACAGATCGCTATTTGCGTCGTCTCGAAGCAATGATGCTCGTGGCTGATAAGAAAGTAACTTTGGCTCTAACAGGGCTTGGTGATGTTTTAGAGCCAGAAGATGGGGTTATGGCAATTGGCTCTGGGGGAAATTTTGCTCTTTCAGCAGCGCGTGCACTCATGGACTTGGATTTGGATGCAGAAACTATTGCTCGTAAAGCTATGGCTATTGCCGCTAAAATTTGTGTTTACACCAATGATCATTTTACAATTGAAACATTGGATGCAGAATTATCTTCTTTAGAGAAAGCTATTTAAAAATGTGTGTTGTATTTTCCCCTCGTGAGACTGTTTCTGAACTTGATCGTTTTATTATTGGCCAAAATGATGCCAAACGCTCTGTAGCTATAGCACTACGCAATCGGTGGCGTAGACAACAGCTTGATGAACCGATGCGTGAAGAAGTTATGCCAAAAAATATTTTAATGATAGGGCCAACAGGTGTTGGTAAAACTGGTATTGCACGTCGATTAGCAAAACTTTCTGGAGCACCCTTTGTTAAAGTAGAAGCGACTAAATTTACTGAAGTTGGTTATGTGGGACGTGATGTTGAGCAAATTATTCGAGATCTTGTTGAAATTGCCATTTCTCTTGTGCGTGAAAAGAAACGGGATGAAATAAAAGAAAAGGCTCACGTGAATGCTGAAGAGCGCGTTTTAGATGCCCTTGTTGGTAAAACAGCCAGTCCCGCTACCCGTGATAGTTTTCGCAAGAAATTGCGTGAAGGTGAATTGGATGAGAAAGAGATTGAAATTGAAGTCGCCGATAATAATAGCAATAGTGCTTCAACTTTTGATATTCCTGGTATGCCTGGGGCACAAATGGGTATTATGAATTTATCAGATATTTTGGGCAAAATAGGCAGTCGTACAAAAGTCCGTAAGACGACAGTAAGGGATGCTTTTAAGCCGCTCATTGATGATGAATCTGAAAAACTCCTTGATCAGGAGCAAATTATTCAAGAGGCGCTTCGTGTTGCTGAAAATGAAGGTATTGTTTTTATTGACGAGATTGATAAAATTGCAACTCGAGACGGTGGAGCCAGTGCTGCGATTTCGCGTGAAGGCGTTCAACGTGATCTTTTGCCTTTGGTTGAAGGAACAACAATTGCTACAAAATATGGGCAAATTAAAACAGATCATATTCTTTTTATTGCCTCAGGTGCATTTCATGTTTCCAAGCCATCTGATTTATTACCGGAACTTCAAGGACGTTTGCCCATCCGTGTGGAGCTCAATCCTTTAACAAGGGAAGATTTACGGCGCATTCTAACGGAACCAGAAGCTAGTTTGATTAAACAATATATTGCTCTTATGGCAACAGAAGAGGTTCATTTGGAAATTACCGATGATGCAATTGATGCTTTAGCAGATATTGCTGTAGATTTAAATGCAAGGATTGAAAATATAGGGGCACGTCGTTTGCAAACAGTGATGGAGCGCGTTTTGGATGAAATTTCTTTCACGGCACCTGATAAAGCTGGAACATCGTTTACAATTGATGCCGCTTATGTGAGAAAATCTATAGGCGAGCTTGCTGCTGATATCGATCTTTCACGTTTTATTCTTTAGAGTGATTGTTTGTTTTCTTTATCTGCGTGCTTCGATAATTTTGAAACCATGGGCTTGTTCATGTATCAACACTGTGCGGAAAATATTTTTTAATAATGTTTCATAAGGCAGGTGGCGGTTTGCAACAAAAAGCAGACTTCCGCCTGGTTTTAGGCTCTTTGCAGCATTTATAATAAAATTTTTTCCTAATGAAACATCTGTCGTTTGTTGCGTATGAAACGGTGGATTCGAAATGATTGTATCATACAGATTTGTGATAGGTTCATGCACAAGATCATGCCAATAAAAATGAATTGAAAAAGGAGCTGTTATGGATTTAAGGTGCTGCTTTGCTGCTCTCAAAGCGTTGTAGTCTGCTTCATAAAGGTCGAGAGCGGTGAGTTTTTCACTTCTTTCAAGTGCAACGTGAGAAAGATAGCCCCATCCAGCGCCAAAATCAGCCGTTTTTCCAGAGATAACTTTGAGCATATAAGAAGCAAGTGCAGCAGATCCTGGATCAATACGCCCGTGTGAGAACATACCAGAAGTGGTTTGAAATTTACCAAAAGTGAGCGGTGGTGAGCGCAATTGCGTAATGTTACGTCTCTCAATTTGTTGAGGAACTTGCAACCAAAATACAAGACCGTGATTTTTAGACAATTTGTTGGTGATGGGAACAATTGTTTTGACCCATTTCATCATTGAAGTAGCACCAGCAGTTTTATTCCCACTGATTACAATCCATCCATTTGGTTTAACGCATTCTAATAAATCAAGAAAACAATTTTGGTTAAAACCACGATATTTGCTCAAACGTAAAAATGCACCATCATAGATGAGGGTTTTATCTATTTGAGGAGAGCAGTGAAATTGAGTATCGACAAATTTTAAAAAATCTGGTCGCCAAGGCGTAATAACTTTTAAATTTTGTGCCCATTCTGGAGCTGGAATTTCTGTTAAACCGAAACTTAGCCAACATTGGTTTGGATTAGGATACGGGAGTACATGATTTTCAAAAGGAAAAAATAATAACACATATGACTCTTTCAAAGAAAGATGCCACTCCAATGTTGGGATGGCATTTCATGATACGATAAAAGAAAAAATTTACTCTTCTTTTTTCTTACGGCGGCGCTTATTTTCAGGTTGTTTTTTTTCATCCACGCACTTTTCTTCATTCATCGCTTTATCACCGGTGATTTCCTTTCCGGTTTTTTGATCAACGACCTTCATTGATAACCGAACTTTTCCACGCTCATCAAAGCCCATTAATTTAACCCAAACTTTGTCACCTTCCTTTACAATATCGGTTGTTTTGGTGACGCGTTCTGATGCAAGCTGAGAGATATGAACGAGTCCATCACGAGAACCAAAGAAGTTTATAAATGCACCAAATTCTGCAGTTTTTACAACTGTTCCTTGGTAGATAGCACCAACTTCAGGCTCATCAACAATAGAATGGATCCAGCGTTTTGCTGCTTCAATGGTTTTAGCATCAGCAGAAGCAATTTTAATGGTACCATCATCTTCAATATTAATTTTTGCTCCAGTTTGTTCCACGATTTCCCGAATAACTTTACCACCAGAGCCGATAACATCACGGATTTTATCGACAGAAATACTCATAACTTCGATTCGTGGAGAAAATTCACTCAGCTCAGCACGTGCACTGGTTAAAGCTTTCGCCATCTCATGCAGGATATGGATTCGGCCACCTTTGGCTTGTTCAAGCGCGATTTTCATAATCTCTTCGGTAATACCATCAATTTTGATATCCATTTGCAAGGCAGTAATACCATTTTCTGTTCCTGCGACTTTAAAATCCATATCTCCAAGATGATCTTCATCCCCTAAAATATCAGAAAGAACAGCAAAGCGTTCTCCTTCTTTAATCAAGCCCATAGCAATACCAGCAACAGGGCGTGCTAGAGGAACACCAGCATCCATAAGAGCAAGTGAGGTCCCACAAACTGTTGCCATAGAAGAAGATCCATTGGATTCTGTGATTTCTGAGACAGCACGAATGGTATAAGGAAAAGATTCTTTCGTTGGCAATATGGGGTGAATTGCCCGCCATGCCAATTTGCCATGTCCAATTTCACGACGACCAGGAGAACCAAGGCGTCCCGTTTCACCCACTGAAAATGGTGGGAAATTGTAATGGAGAAGGAATGTTTCCTTATACATTCCTGTTAAGGAATCAACATATTGTTCATCTTCACCAGTTCCTAGTGTTGCAACGACAATAGCTTGTGTTTCTCCGCGGGTAAAGAGTGCTGATCCATGTGTGCGGGGTAAAATACTTACTTCTGATTGGATAGGGCGCACGGTAGAAAGATTGCGTCCATCAATCCGCTTTTGAGTATCAAGAATGTTCCCGCGAACAATTTTTGCTTGCAACTGTTTAAATACGGTTGCAATTTGATCAGCACTAAACTTACAGTTTTCTTCTGTTTCTGGCATAAATTTATTGAGGATTTCTGTCTTTAGTGCATTAATTGCAGCATAACGTTCTTGCTTATCAGTAATTGTGTAAGCCTTTCGTATATCCTGTTCTGCCATTTTTTGCATCGCTTTTTCAAGTTCAGAGAGATCTTCAGGAATAAAATCACGAGGATCTTTTGCAGCAACTTCAGCAAGCTTTATAATGGCATCAAGGACAGGTTGAAGGCTTTTGTGACCAAACATCACGGCACCCAACATGATATCTTCCGGTAATTCCTGTGCTTCTGATTCAACCATCAAAACAGCACTTTCTGTTCCAGCAACAACAAGATCAAGTTTTGATTCAGGCATTTCATCGATATGAGGATTGAGAACATATTGTCCATTACAATAACCAACGCGAGCACCAGCTATAGGCCCCATGAAAGGAACACCTGATAGGGTCAATGCGGCAGAAGATGCAATCATCGCAAGGATATCGGGATTATTTTCGAGATCATGCTGTATAACGGAAACAATAACTTGTGTATCATTTTTATATCCCTCAACGAAAAGGGGACGAATTGGGCGATCAATCAAACGTGAAACCAAAGTTTCATTTTCACTTGGTCGACTTTCACGTTTTAAATAGCCTCCAGGTATTCTACCAACAGCATAGGATTTTTCTTGATAATTAACAGTGAGTGGAAAAAAATCCTGGTCTGGTTTTGGACTTGTGGCTGATACAACGGTTGCTAAGACAATAGTTTCCCCATAGGTAGCAATCACTGCACCATCAGCTTGACGTGCTATTTTCCCTGTTTCAAGGGTGAGCGGACGCCCGGCCCATTCAATTTCTATCTTGTGCGTTTTGAACATTTTTTATCCTTAATGACCAGTGTTTAAATCTTTGATTGCTCACATTCTGGCTTTGCGTAGCATATTTCCAAGTTCTGGGGTGGACAACATACTTTTTATCTTTGTTGCGAGAAGAGAGAAGTAAACTGCCTTAAATGCGAAATGATGAGCAGTCCTATCCCATAATAACTTGTCAGTTTTTAAAATTTTTAATTAAAAGAAATACGTAAAAAAATGGGTGATTTTTTTAAACACCACCTCCATTTTTCTTTTAGCGACGCAAACCTAACTTCTTGATAAGTGTCTGATAACGATTTTGGTCAACTCCTTTAAGATAATCAAGAAGGCGCCGGCGTTGAGACACCATCTTCAAAAGACCACGACGAGAATGATTATCCTTTTTGTGAGATTTAAAGTGGTTTGTTAAATTAGAAATACGTTCAGAAAGTACGGCAATCTGTACTTCTGGTGATCCTGTATCACCAACTTTGTTTGCGTATTCTGCGACAAGAGCTTGTTTACGTTCAGCTGTAATCGACATCGTATTATCCTTTCCAAAAACGAAGAAACATAAAGCCGCCCATAGCCGAGATGTCGTTCAGCAAGGGTCTGTGAAGAAACAAGAAGAGTCTAAGACTCTTACCTATTTTTGTCCTTATATAGGAAAGAAGGTTAAAATACTAGTCCTTGACAGCATTTTGAAGTCTTTCTTTAAATAAAAGCTTTTGTTTTGAAATATTGATTTAAATAGAGTTTTATGAGAAGTTTTTTAAAGAATTATGCATCCTTTTGATACAAAGATTATGAGCGCGTGTGTGGTAACAAAAGTGATAAATACCGATTTGGAGGAAAAAGATGCAGAGCATTTCAACATTAAAACTTTTTCGTAATTCGGTATTTCGAAATTTATGGTCATCTACTCTTATTTCTAATTTAGGGGGGCTGATACAGGCTGTTGGAGCAGGGTGGTTAATGGCGTTGATTAGTTCTTCGCATTCCATGGTTGGGCTTGTTCAAAGTGCCACGACATTACCACTTGTTATGTTTTCTTTGATGGCAGGGGCATTAGCTGATAATTTTAATCGGCGTCAAATTATGTTGTGTGCGCAGATTATGATGATGGTCATATCCATGAGTTTATCTGTTTTAGCCTATATGGGATTTCTAACGCCTTGGCTTTTGTTATGTTTTACGTTTTTGATTGGATGTGGCACAGCTTTTTATAATCCTTCTTGGCAAGCAACGATAGGAGATATTGTGAGCAGGGAAAATATTCCTGCTGCTGTTAGTTTGAATAGTGTCGGCTTTAATTTGATGCGGAGTGTTGGTCCTGCTATCGGTGGTGCCATCATTGCAACTTTGGGGGCATCGGCTGCTTTTTTGTTTAATGCTATAAGCTATATTCCTCTTATTGGTGCGTTATTTTTCTGGAAGTCGAATTATGAAAACAACTCATTGCCACGAGAAAGGCTGTTAGGAGCTGTCTCAGATGGTTTGCGTTATGTTGCGATGTCACCTAATCTCCTGAGTATTATGGTTCGAGCGTTCCTTTTTGGTATAGGAGCAATTTCTATTTTAGCACTTTTGCCAATTGTTGCGCATAAAGTTCTTGGAGGAAGTGCCCTTCTTTATGGTACATTGCTCGGTTGTTTTGGATTAGGAGCCATGACAGCAGGTATTATTAATGCAGTTGTACGGCATCATTTTCGTTCAGAAACAATTATTGCAAGTGCATTTATTGGTTTTGCCCTTTCTTGCTTTTTACTGGGAATTAGCCGTTCACTGATTATAAGCCATATTGCTTTATTTCCTGCAGGTTTATGTTGGGTTTTGGCATTATCATTGTTTAATACATCTGTACAACTCTCTACACCACGCTGGGTTGTTGCACGTTCTTTAGCACTTTATCAAACGGCATCTTATGGGGGGATGGCTCTTGGAAGTGCAATCTGGGGAGGTTTAGCTGATGGTTATTCTCCAACAATTGCTTTGAGTGTTTGTTCTCTATTCTTGATTTTTGGTGCTCTTGCGGGGGTAAAATTTAGAATTCAAGAAATTCCTCAGATAGATTTAAATCCTCTTGATCATTTTAGAGAGCCGGAACTATTACTCGACCTCAAAGCAAGAAGTGGACCGATCATGATAATGATTGATTATCAAATTCATGAAAATGATCTCGAAGAGTTTCTCAAAGTGATGACGCGTCGACGCCATATTCGGTTACGTGATGGTGCGCGTCAGTGGGTCCTTTTACGAGATCTTGAAAGACCTGAATATTGGACAGAGGCTTATCATATGCCAACATGGGTAGATTATTTACGCCATAATCATCGTCGTACAAAAGCAGATGCAGAAGTCAATAAGCGTCTGCGTCATTTAAATTGTGCTCCTAACGGTATAAGAGTGCACCGCATGATTGAACGCCAAACAATACCTCAAGCCAATGAGATGCTTTTAAAAGTTTCCTCTGATCATCTCCCTTAGGGTTAAAACAGTTTTTGTAAATATTAAATATATTAATATTATTTCGATCAATTTGTTAGCATAATCATAAAAAAATTGCTGTTTCAATATTTAATAAGTTGATTTATAATGGTTATTTTTCATTTTTCATGTTGAATGATAGTCCTGAAAATCTTAAGCTTTTCTCGTTTCAAATCTATTTAGAGTAAATCAGTCAAAATCTTCGCTTGCACATTACAAACGAGGGCTAAAGTGTGAGTAAAAAACGATTGAAAAAGAAATAAAAAGCCTCTTATGAATTTTTTCAAATGCAAGGATTATTGCGACATTAAGAGGAAAAAGTGGGTGGTGGTTAGCTTATAGCATTGACTTAAATTTTGAGATGAATACGGTAAATATAGACAATGAAAAGCACCATATTTTTCTTAATTGATGGAGAAAAATATCTTTCCGCAAAAGGTGGGTGTGGAAAAGAATCGATTAAATTGTGAAAATTCGCTTCGGTTTAAATAAACTTTTATCGAGGGTGCCAATGGCAAGAAGTTGTTTCTTATAGAGGACAAAAATCTCATCTTCATCAAGAGGTACTTTGTGATGACTCAAGAGGATAGAATGCCCCTTTATAATTCTCTGTGCTTGAGTTTCATTAAGGATATAGTGAGGGAGGCAATCCAATGCGGCGCTTGTTTCAATTAAGAGCTTATCGATTGTTGTGAAGTTTTTTTCAAAAGAACGATTATTTTCATCTGTAGTATTTTTATTTGGCGGAATGGTCGCTTTTAGTTCGTCCCATGTAATGAGATCTTCTTCATCAAAAGGTGCTACTGCGATACGTCTTAAATCAGCAATATACCCATAGCAACCTAGATCACGTCCTATATCTCGTGCTAAAGAGCGCACATAAGTTCCTTTACCGCAGGTTATTTCAAAGACAGAGTGCTCTTTGGTAGGCATTTCTAATAACTTGAAAGTTTCTATTTCGACTTCACGGGGCGGAATTTCAACAATTTCTCCTTCACGCGCTAAATCATAGGCACGATTTCCGGCAATTTTGATTGCTGAAAATTGTGGAGGTGTTTGCAAAATAACACCTGTATATTGAGGAAGAAGAGCAAGTATTTCTTCTTGTGTTGGACGTATGAGAGAAGTTTTCGTTATTTCTCCTTCTAAATCATCTGTTGAGCGCTCTTGCCCCCAAGCAATATGAAAACGGTAAGTTTTTTTGCCTTGCATCACGTAAGGGACGGTTTTGGTTGCTTCGCCCAATGCAATGGGAAGGAGACCAGAAGCAAGAGGATCAAGTGTGCCCGCATGTCCTGCCTTTTGAGCATGGAAGAGCCATTTGATTTGTGAGACAGCTTCTGTTGATTTCATTCCTTTTGGTTTATCAAATATGACCCAACCAGAAACAGGACGCCCTTTTTTCTTGTGTTGCCGAGCCATATCTTTAATCCTCATCTGTATCACTATGGTGAAGATCGCGCGCAACCTCAGGCGAGCGAAGGAGGGCATCAATTTTTGAAAAATTATCAAAACTATTATCAATTCGGAAACGCAGTTCTGGCATATATTTCATTTGTCGCAACGCATGACTGATTTCTCCACGGAGAAAACGACTATGTTTATTGAGGGTATCAACAACATCGGTATGAGAAGCATTTTTAAGAGTGCTGAGAGGTGATACAAAGCAAGTAGCAATTTTTAAATCTGGTGACATGCGTACTTCAGAGACAGAAATAACAATATCTTTTAAGATATCATCAAGCAAAATATCACGCTGTAATATATGCGCTATTGCATGACGTACTTGCTCTGCTACTCTAAGTTGCCGTTGTGATGGCCCTGCATTTTTCATCAAAGTTTTATCCTTGCTACAAGATCTCTTTTTTGACCATTTAGATAAGGAAAAAGAGATATTGTGTATAAAACCTAATAACTTTTCTCATTTCACAACAGAGTAAAGTTATTGGATTATTTTATAATGTGCGATTAATATGTTCGATACGGAAGGTCTCAATGATGTCTCCTGCACGCATGTCTTCATAATTTTCAAAGGCTATTCCACATTCTTGACCACTTTGCACTTCATTGACTTCATCCTTAAAGCGTTTGAGTGTTTTCAGCTTTCCTTCGTGAATAACGATATTATCGCGGATAAGGCGAACACCGGCTCCTCGTTCTATTTTACCTTCTGTAACACGACATCCTGCAACTTTCCCAATTTTTGTAATGTTAAAGACTTCTAGAATTTCAGCATTACCAAGGAAAGTTTCACGCTGTTCTGGTGAGAGTAATCCAGACATGGCAGCCTTGATATCGTCAACAAGATCATAAATGATGTTGTAATAACGAATCTCAATTCCTTGTGTTTTAGCAAAATCACGTGCCTGCTTATTGGCTCGAACATTAAAGCCAATTACAGCAGAGTTAGAAGCTTCTGCAAGAGAAATATCACTTTCGGTAATTCCTCCAGCACCAGAATGTACAATACGTGCACGAACTTCATCATTTCCAAGTTTTTCCAATGCTGAAGCAATTGCTTCGATTGATCCTTGCACATCCCCTTTTATAATAAGAGAAAATTCCTTAACACCAGTCGTTTGCAATTTTGTCATCATTTGCTCAAGAGAACCACGCGAACCAGTTTGCCGCGCAACAGCTTTATCACGTGCTAATCGTTGTCGATATTCAGAAATTTCACGTGCTTTTGCTTCATGTGTGACAACAGCAAAACGGTCTCCGGCTTGTGGTGTTCCTTGCATGCCTAAAATTTCAATTGGTGTAGAGGGAACGGCTTCTTTGACATGGCGGCCATGGTCGTCAATCAAAGCACGCACACGACCCCATTCATTTCCAGCAACTATAATATCAGAAGGGTGTAATGTACCTTTTTGAACAAGAACTGTTGCAACAGACCCACGTCCGCGATCCAATTTGGCTTCAATGATAACGCCCTCTGCAGTTCGTTGGGGATCTGCTTTCAGATCAAGCATTTCAGCCTGAAGAAGGATAGCTTCGAGAAGTTTATCAAGATTTTGACCAGTTTTAGCAGAAACTTCAACGTCCAAAGTTTCACCACCCATAGTTTCAACAAACACTTCATGTTGTAGAAGTTCTGTACGCACTTTTTGTGCATTCGCAGCTGGTTTATCAATTTTGTTGATAGCAACAATGATAGGTACACTAGCAGCTTTCGCATGATTGATTGATTCAATCGTTTGAGGCATAATACTATCATCAGCGGCTACAACGAGAACAGCAATATCGGTAACACGAGCTCCACGTGCACGCATAGCCGTAAACGCAGCATGCCCTGGTGTATCAATAAAGGTAATTTTTTGACCGTTTTGTTCTACTTGATAGGCACCAATATGCTGCGTAATACCTCCTGCTTCGCCAGAAACAACATTTGCTTTACGAATAGCATCCAAAAGAGAAGTTTTTCCGTGGTCAACATGGCCCATAATGGTTACAACAGGGGGGCGTTGCTGCATGTTTTGAGGATTATCTGTTATATTAAAGATACCTTCCTCTACGTCAGATTCTAAAACACGTTTAACAGTATGGCCAAATTCAACAGCGATAAGTTCGGCAACATCTGCATCAATAACATCGCCAGGTTTCATCATTTGTCCTTGTTTCATCAAGAATTTAATCACATCAACAGAACGCTCAGTCATACGTTGTGCGAGCTCTTGAATGGTAATCGTTTCAGGAAGAACAACTTCGCGAGAAATTTTTTCTCTTGGTTCTTGATTTTGTGCACGCTTAAACTTTTCCTGTCTACGCCGCATTGCAGCCATTGAGCGCCCACGTGCGCTTCCTTCGTCATCCAATGCACTATTCAGAGTTAGCTTTCCGCGTCGCCGCTCATCAGCTCCTTTGACAACTTTTGGTACACGTATTTCTGATTTAGCAGGATTAGCACGTCGACTATGCCGTTCTTCCTCTTTATTTTCATCTATTTTGCGTTTTTCAACCACGGTTGTATTTTTAGGCGCAATAGGAATATCTGTCTGTTCAATGAGAGGGGGAACAGGTGAAGTCTGTACTGGCGATATTTCTTCTTCTTTTTGGAGATGTAGTTCTTCTTCTTTAATTTCTTGCTGTAAAATTTCTTCACGCTCTTTAGCGCGTCTTGCTTCTTCTTCGGCTTGTTCTCGTGTTATTCTTTCTTGGATATGTGCTTCTTCTAATGCGCGAAGTCTCGCTTCCATTTCAGTCGATGAAAGATTGCTTTTGGCGACAGATTCTTGAGGCTTTTTTTCCTCAAAACGCGGTTTAGAGCGCTGGGGGGCCACATGCGGCTTTGTAATGGGCTGTAGGGTTTCAGCTTTTTCATCAGGTCGCGTAATTTTACGCCGTTTGGTTTCGACAACGACAGCCTTTGTACGGCCATGGCTAAAATTTTGTTTGACCGTGCTCGTTTCCAAGACAGACCGCTTGAGAGTTAGTGTCTTCTTGACTGTTGTTTTGTCGTTGTTATTTTCACTCATTGTACTTCCTTCACGGCTTGTACCGTCATCTCACTAGGCTTACTATGCTTGTCGTCACGATAGCTGATCAATTTATATGTCGTTTTGAGAAATCCTTCAGCAGCTTTTGTGTCCAATAAGGCCGCGTGCATTACAGGATTAGAGCCAAAAGCCACTCGCATTTCATCACGAGTAAATAAAGATATGGTTTTTATAGTCCGATTTGTTTGTTGTTGTATTGAATGGATGGCCTGTGCAATTTTTCGTTTCCCATCTTCTGTTGTTTCTTTAGCATGAAGTACAAGAATAACTTTACCAGAGCGGATAGCAGCATCAACCTTTGTTGCTCCCATAACAATTGCTCCTGCTTTTCGTGCCATGGAAAGGCTTGAAAGAGCGGCTTTTAGTAAAAGCGTATCAACAACATGCACAAGATTTGGTGCAACCTCAACATCTGTTTTAAAATTTCTATGAAAAGCTTTCTGTTTGATTGCTTTCTCAATAACAGCGTGGTGGGCAGAAATCCAAACGCCACGCCCTGGTAAACTCGCTTTAAGATCAGGAACAATTTGGTTATTAGGACCAATAACAAAACGGATCAGCGTTTGTGCTGAAGCATTTTTTCTGGTCACAATACAAGTCCGTTCATTCATTTAAAGTGTATCCACATCCAAATTATCTGTTTTTTTATTTTCTGCAGAATTTTTATCTTCTACAGGATTTTCTGTAATAAGATCAGCTTGGTCTATCCAGCCTGCTTGTACACGTGCGGCTAAAACCATAGCTTCTGCATCCGCGCGTGTAATGTCAAAAGGAGTTAAAATACCAGAAAAATTCTGTGTTTGACCTTCTTTGCGTTCTCTCCAACCAGCTAAATCATCAACGGCATAGCCAGCAAAGTCTTCTATTGTTTTTACACCATCCTCACCTACAGCAACCAACATAGCACTTGTCATTCCAGGAAGTGTTCGCAATTCGTCAGAAACTCCGAGCTTTTTGCGTTTTTCATCAAGTTCTTTTTCTTGATGATCAAGATATTCGCGGGCACGACTTTGGATTTCAGCGGCGGTATCATGGTCAAAACCATCAATAGAAGCGATTTCTTCAAGATCAATATAGGCAATTTCTTCAATAGAAGAAAAACCCTCTGATGCCATAACCTGTCCAATCATTTCGTCAACCTCTAAGGCTTCCATAAATAACGTACTACGTTCAGTAAATTCTTTTTGACGATTTTCAGATTCTTCCTTTTCCGTTAAAATATCAATGTTCCATCCTGTTAGTTGCGAAGCCAAGCGAACATTTTGTCCACGTCGTCCAATAGCAAGGCTAAGTTGATCATCTGGCACAATAACTTCAATCCGTTCAGCATCTTCATCAAGAATGATTTTAGAAACTTCAGCAGGTTGCAGTGCATTAACGACAAATGTTGCTGCATCAGGTGACCAAGGAATAATATCAATTTTTTCGCCTTGTAATTCAGCAACAACAGCTTGTACACGACTTCCTCGCATTCCAACGCATGCTCCAACGGGATCAATGGAACCATCGCGTGAAACAACGGCGATTTTAGCCCGTGAACCTGGATCACGAGCAACAGATTTGATTTCTATAATACCATCATAAATTTCTGGCACTTCCATAGTGAAAAGTTTTACCATAAATTGGGGATGTGTGCGTGAAAGGAAAATTTGTGGTCCACGCGTTTCACGGTGTACATCATTGACAAAAGCACGAATACGATCTCCATAGCGGAATGATTCACGAGGAATTAATTCATCACGGCGCACAATAGCTTCACCGCGTCCTAGATCAACGATAACGTTACCATATTCCACACGCTTAACTGTACCAGAAATAATTTCACCAACTTTATTTTTGAATTCTTCATATTGCTGATCACGCTCTGCATCGCGTACTTTTTGTACAATAACCTGCTTAGCAGATTGTGCTGCGATACGTCCAAAATCCATAGGAGGTAAAAGATCAGCAAAAAAATCACCAATTTTTGCTTCTGCTTGATGTTTGAGAGCATCAGACAAAGTAATTTCCGTTGTATAGTCTTCAATGACATCAACGATTTTAAGTAGGCGCTGTAATTTAATTTCACCTGTTTTAGAATTGATTTCAGCACGGATATTGGTTTCTTGACCATAACGAGAACGTGCTGCTTTTTGAATAGCATCAGCCATCGCAGAAATGACAATTTCACGGTCGATTGACTTTTCACGTGCAACAGCATCCGCAATTTGCAGAATCTCAAGCCTGTTAGTGCTTGTAGCCATCAATTTTCTCCTTCTTTGTGCCACACGATGAGTATTTCCCAGTGATATTATTTTTTGAAATTGAGCGTCTGTGTAGAGTCGTTAGCTTTCTCTTCAGCAATAAATTGTTGACCTAAATCGTTATTTTTTTTCAATGCATCGCGAATAAGCTCATCGGTAAGCACTAAATGTGCATTTATGATGTCACAAAAGGAAATAGGGGTATACATGGCTTCTCCATAAGCCGCTTTATCAGTGTTTAAAATAAATCCATCTTGCGTGATATTTGTAAGTGTCCCGCGAAATTTTCGGCGCCCATCAATTGTTATTTTAGTTTCAATTTTTGCAAGATGCCCTTGCCAATGAAAAAAATCAGATTTTCTTACCAATGGACGATCAATTCCAGGTGATGAGATTTCTAAATGATATTTGCGTTCAATAACATTTTGTACATCAAGGAGGGGGGAGACAGTTCGACTAACAGTTTCACAATCTTCCACAGTCATAGAACCATCGGCACGTTCAACCATAATTTGAAGTGTTAAACCATTTTGACCAAGAAGTTTCACACGAACCAAACGAAAACCTAAAGGTTTAAGTAGTGGTATGACAAGAGCAGCAATCTGTGCTTCGATATCATCTTCTTCAAAAAGGCGTGGTTCGTCAAGATTGCTTATTTTTTCAGCTTCGTTCATACATTTTATCCAAGTTGTTTTCATCAGTTTTATAATATTAAAAAAGAGCGGGTCCAACGGCCCACCCTTCATCATAAGACCAAGAATTTAACTATTGATACTCTTAAATTCAAAATTTTTCAAGTTGTTTATGAGAAAAGCGCTTGATCATTTATTTCTTGATAAAGGTAAGATAGACAGGCGTTCGTCCTTCGCGTAAAGCTTTTGCTTCATAGCGGGTTCCTTTCCATAGTGGATAAGGGAGTTTCCAATCTTGAGGGCTTTCTGCTTCCCATTCAAAGTGATCATGTTTTGCACAATGGTACAAAGTCCAGTTTACATAACTGTCTATATCGCTAGCAAAGCGAAAAATTTTCCCTATTTTAAGAACACGAGCAAAACGGTTAAGATTTTTTATGTTGATGAAACGTCGTTTCCAGTGTTTCTTTTTCGGCCAAGGATCAGGATAGAAGAGGTCTATTCCATCAAGCGAGTTATCAGGGAGCCAATCAAGGAGGCGTGTAGCATCATCATTATAGAGGCGAAGATGATTTTGATGGTTTTGATGCTGTTCAAGAGACAACAATATTTTTGCCATGCCATTGATAAAGGGTTCGACGCCAATAAAACCGGTTTTTGGAAAATATTCCATTTCATGAAGTAAATGTTCACCTCCACCAAAGCCGATTTCAAGTCGAATTTCTCTTACTTTGCTTGAAAATAAGGATGTAAGGTTTGAGGGAGGAGGGACATTTAAATCAATATTAAAATTGGGGAGAAGCATTTTTATACGTGCAAGCTGACTGTTTCGAAGTTGTTTTCCTTGTCGGCGTCCAAAAAATGCTTCACTTTTGCGTGTATTATATTTAATCATGGGATTTGGACCATTGTTTGAAGCGTTTTCACGAGATCAGTTTTTTCCCATGAAAATGAACCATCGTGTTTTGGTTTACGTCCAAAGTGACCATAGGCAGCTGTTTTCGCATAAATAGGTTTATTGAGGTCAAGGTGTTTTCGAATGCCAGTCGGTGAAAGGTCCATTATTTTGCGGATGGCTGCTTCAAGAACTTTTTCATCGACTTTTCCTGTACCATGAAGATTAAGATAAATGGATAAAGGTTGTGCAATACCGATTGCATAAGAGAGTTGAATGGTGCATCGCTCTGCTAAATGAGCAGCAACAATGTTTTTAGCCAGATAACGTGCCGCATAGGCTGCAGAACGATCAACTTTTGTTGTATCTTTTCCTGAAAAAGCACCGCCTCCATGGGGTGCTGCGCCTCCATAAGTATCAACAATAATTTTGCGTCCTGTTAATCCGGCATCGCTTTGAGGACCACCAATGACAAATTTTCCTGTTGGGTTAATATACCAACTGCATTGAGCTGCAATGGGAATGTCATGTAAAGCTTGACGAATGTAAGGTTCAACTACTGTACGTACCTTGTTGGAATCCCAGCTTTCATCGAGGTGCTGCGTTGAAAGAACAATGGATGTGACCTCTATCGGTTTTCCATTTTTATAGCGTATGGTTATTTGGCTTTTAGCATCTGGTCCTAATTTTCCGGCTTCTCCCTCTCCTTTATGACGGGCTGCGGCAAGAAGTTTGAGAATTTTATGCGCATAATAAATTGGTGCAGGCATGAAATCAGGTGTTTCACGGCAAGCATATCCAAACATGATGCCTTGATCACCTGCTCCTTCTTCACCATGCCGATCCGTAGCATTATCAACCCCTCTTGCTATGTCAGCTGATTGAGGGCGCAAAAGAACATCAATTTTAACAGTTTTCCAATGGAATCCTGCTTGTTCATAGCCAATGGTACGAATAGCACGGCGCGCTGCTGTACGAAAACGTGTAGGATTAATGAGTGGAAAGCCAGTTTCATCATAGATAAATTCTTGATTTTTATCTTTTTTTAATAGCGTATCAGGAACACGCACTTCACCAGCGATAACAACACGGTTGACACTGACGAGAGTTTCACAGGCAATGCGTATTAACCATGGATCAGTGCCAGTTTTTTCAGCTTCTTTATAGATCATATCAACGATTTCATCGGAAATACGATCACAAATTTTATCAGGATGTCCTTCCGATACCGATTCGCTCGTAAAAAGATAATCTTGATGCGGCATAGGAACTCCTTCAAAAAGAAAATCAACGATTTAATTAATTGCTTACTAAAGTTGTCACGACTTGCTAATTCTACAGCAAATCGTCAATGCAAATTTATATGAATAAAAGGGAAAAGATATAATTTTAATTTATAGCTTATTTGTCAAATCTTCCTCAGAAAGTGCTTTTGCCAAGTCAATAATTTTTCGACGCACTTTAGCATCAGATATATTTGTAAAAGCGCGCATGAGCTGAATCCCTTCGCTGCTAGAACAAAAGTCTATAAAATTGTGATCACTTTCAGCAAAACCCTCTACTTGTTGGGAGGTAATACCTTTATCAAAAAAGTAAGAAACAGGAACATCCATAATTTCTGCTATCGCTTGAAGACGACTGGCACCAATACGGTTTGTTCCTTTTTCATATTTTTGGATTTGCTGAAAAGTAATTCCTAATTTTTCACCTAGTTTCTCTTGAGTGAGTCCTAAAATATTACGACGTAAACGGATACGAGTTCCAACATAGATATCTATAGGGTCAGGTTTTTTTCTAGTTTCGGTCATAATGCAACTCTTTATTTCCAGCACTTTTCTTCTAAACCAACATCATATTTATGCGCAGCTGATTTATCAATATAATTAAAATAATATGTAATATTTTTTCCCAATATTACTGGTACACGCAACATAATACCGTACAAAGGGCTCTTGAATCATTTAAGCTGTTTTGTAGAACCAAAACCAATACGACACAATAGCATAAGGATGAATAAGATAAAAGTAGAGAAAGTTCTGTATTCATTGCTTCCTATGGGGGTAATGGATGATGGAACTTGTGAATCAATAATGCCTACAGCATTTTGTTGAAGAGCTACAACGATTCGTCCATAAGAATCAATAACAGCTGATATTCCATTATTGGCTGCTCGTATGAGGGGGATTCCCAGTTCGACAGCACGAAGCTGTGCTTGTTGAAGATGTTGATAGGGTCCCGGTGTTACACCAAACCATGCATCATTTGTAATATTAATAATTGCTTGAGGCGGGGAGCCTTTAAAAGTCATTTCATGGGGAAATATTGCTTCATAACAAATTAAGGGTAGATAAGAAAATCCGTTTGGCATTGTAACAATTTTGCGCACACTTGCAGCACTATATCCACCAATATTATCGGCAAGGGTGCGCAATCCAATTTTTCTTAATAAATTCTGATAAGGAAGATATTCACCAAAAGGAACCAAATGAAGTTTATCGGAAGTATTTAAAATATTACCTTGAGCATTAATGACTGCAATTGTATTAAAATATTGTGTTTGGGAATAAGGTAGATCATTGCTAGCTCGTATTGCTCCGATAATAGCCCATTGTTTAGGTTTTAAAAAAGAGGCAATGCGCATTGTGATAGATGAGTTCTCATAGAGAAGGTAAGGAACGGAAGCTTCGGGCCATACGATAAAATCAGGTTCTGAATTTTGATCAGTTGTTGGCGTTGTACTT
Source organism: Bartonella sp. OT172YNZD (assembly GCF_042193725.1). Classification (NCBI taxonomy): domain Bacteria; kingdom Pseudomonadati; phylum Pseudomonadota; class Alphaproteobacteria; order Hyphomicrobiales; family Bartonellaceae; genus Bartonella; species Bartonella sp. OT172YNZD. The sequence goes on from NZ_JBHILZ010000003.1 coordinate 83,546, forward strand.
AGATTCATATGTGCTTCCAATATAGATTCTCGTGTATTATCACGCAATTTTATATTTTGTTGGATGGAAGGTTGAACAATGCGCACCCAATAAGCACTTTTTTGATTTTCAGCTGTGTTTTCTATAGTATGAAGACGATAAAACCCAAAACCGCTGTGAATGAATATAAGTGATAAGCAAAGAGAAAGTGCCACTTTCTTTTTTTCATCTGTTAATAAAACAGTTGGCAAACTGTAGGCTAAGACAGCAAGAATATTCATTCCGTAAAGTCCAACGATTGCATCAGATTGCATGAACACTGGGGTTGGCATGGCTGTATAGCCAAGAGCATTCCAGGGAAATCCTGTGAATAAAAACGCACGCAACCACTCAGACAATCCTAATGCAAAGGCTAAAGCAAAAAAGCGTGCTATTCCTTTTGTCCATAATAAACCGACAATGAAACCAGAAAAAAACCAATAAAGAGAAAGGTAGAGTGGAGGAACTAAAATGGCTAACGGGACTGCCCAACCAAAAGAATCTGGATCTGTTAGCAAAGCATTGCATAGCCACCAAAGTCCACAAATAAAATAACTAAAACCAAAGATTCCACAGCTTAAAGCGTAAGTAAAAAAATGTTTTTTATTATTTTTTGCAGTGCGTATTGAGTCAAGTAAAACAATAAAGAGAGGGAAAGTTAAAAAGCAAAGAGGTGTCAAATAAAAGGGTGGAAGTGCAAAAGAAGTAAGAGCACCACACAGAAATATCCATGCTTGGCGCTTCCAGCCGGTAACAGAGGACAAAAAAACGATGAAATTGTTTAAAAACGCTGGACTATTCTTTAGGGATGGCATTGTTCTCAAGATTCTCATTTTTGGGAATGCGAAAAATACGCAATCGCTTAATCCGGCGTTTATCAGCTTCTAAAATACGAAATCTATAGCCAGGTACAGCTTCGATAATTTCACCTTTGGCAGGAATGCGATCAAGAATGGAGACGATCAAACCACCAATAGTATCAACATCATCACCGTATTCCCCTACAATAAAATCAGGACCAAGAGCTTTTTCCACATCTTCTAGTTCAGTTCTTGCATCAACGAGCCATTTATTGTTTGGTTCACGGACGATAGCATTGTCGACATTATCATGTTCATCTTCGATATCACCAACGACCAATTCAACAATATCCTCCATTGAAACGAGACCATCTGTTCCCCCATGTTCATCAATAACTAAAGCCATTTGAGTTCGTGTAGTTTGCATTCGTGTTAATAATTTGCTTGCAAGCATAGAACTAGGAACAAAGAGAACAGTTCGGATCAGATCCAATTCACCGATTGGGGTATGTAAGTCTGTATAGTTTAATTGAAGCAAATCGGATTTCTGTTCGGTTTTTATTGGGCTGACAATAAAGCGAGTCATATAGTTAAGGATATCGCGGATATGAATCATGCCGCGCGGATCATCTAAAGTTTCAGCATAAACAGGTATACGAGAATGACCAATTTTTGCGAAACATTTAAGGGCTTCTCCAAGTGAAGTGTTTATTTCCAGTGCTTCTATTTCAGAACGTGGTATCATAACATCATCCACGCGTGCTTCACGTAAGCGTAAAATATTATGCAGCATAGTACGTTCTTCAGGTGAGAAGAGGGCAGTGTCTTTTTCATTGTCAGTCGTGAGTGCAACGGTAAGATCATCGCGCAGTGATGTAGACACACAATTACGACCCCGTAAGAATGAAAACAAATGATTCATCAGAGAATATTTTTCTGTATGATTCGTCTGTTGAGAGGTTTTTTTTTCATTATTAGAAGATGTTTGACTATTATTTTGTGCATTTGTTTTGTTTGTCATGGTTTTGAAATCTTCTAAACTTTCTTTTTATAATTAGGTGAATGAGAGGCTTTAAATGGTATGTTCGTAATATTGATTTTAAAAGTTAAATTTTATCATTTATAGACAATTCAGCGTAAGGATCTTTTATGGAAAGCTTTTGAAGAATTTCTCTTTCGAGCTTTTCCATTTGATATGCTTCATTATCAGTTTCATGGTCATAGCCAAGCAGATGCAAGATACCATGAACAATCATATGCGTTAAATGGTCTTGAAATGTTTTTCCTTGTTTTTCTGCTTCGAGAACAACAGTTTCTCGCGCAATAATAATATCACCGAGCATGGGACCAGGTCGATTTCCAGCTTTAAGTGGAAAAGCAGGAAAGGATAATACATTAGTAGATTTATTTTTGTTGCGCCATTGTGCATTGATTTGTGCCATATGTTCATCATCCGTAAAAAGCAGGCTAATCTCGCTTACAACATTTGCCAATGAAACATGATGCATAGTTGTCATTAATGCTTTTTCAGTGATATTATAAAGCATTTTCCCATCATTCCACCCTGCGCTTTTAACCATTATATCAATAATAATCATGATGAATCAAATTCATTTTTTAATGCATCGCATGCGAATGATTTTGTTTTATTTTGTATTTCGGAATCACGATCATAAGCACGAACGATAGCAGCAACAAGTGGATGGCGTATAACATCTTTTTCATCAAAATACACAATTGCAATATTTTTTACATTTGAAAGAATTCGAATTGCTTCAATGAGACCTGATTTTTGCTCTGTAGGCAAATCAATTTGGCTTACGTCACCGGTAACAATCATACGTGTTCCTTCTCCAAGACGTGTGAGGAACATCTTCATTTGCATGGGCGTAGTATTTTGTGCCTCATCAAGAATAACAGCAGCATGGGCAAGTGTTCGTCCACGCATAAAGGCAAGAGGAGCAATTTCTATGATACCAGAAGCTAAAATGCGTTCTATTTTTTCAGCGGGCATCATATCATAAAGAGCATCATAAAGTGGTCGTAAATATGGGTCGACTTTTTCTTTGAGATCACCGGGAAGAAAACCAAGATGTTCTCCAGCTTCAACAGCCGGACGTGAGAGAATAATTCGCTCAATGATACCACGTTCTAGAAGCATTGCAGCATGAGCAACAGCAAGATACGTTTTGCCTGTTCCTGCTGGTCCTACACCAAACACAAGTTCAGTATGCTCCATAGCGCGTATGTAAGCGTCTTGTGTTGGAGTTCTTGCATGAATTATTTTTTTATGGGTACTCAACCGTGCTGGTATACGTTTCGTTGCAGATTTGTGTGTTATTGTGTCTTCTTTCTGCTTCTTTGGTATATTTGCCATAGCAAGCGCTTCTTTTATATCTGATAAAGTGAGCTCTTGATGTGTTTTGGCACGTTCATAAAGCTGCTGCAATACATATTGCGCACGTTTTATAACAGAAAGATTTCCACGGATTAAGACTTCATTACCACGCGGATGAATACTAAGTTCGAGTTTTTTTTCGATATAAGCGAGATTTTCGTCAAATTTACCAAAAACTGCTTTTGCATATTTATTATTTTCGAAAATAAAAACAACCTGGCCCCGATCTGAAGTGCTTGTTTGCTTCAAGGTATCAGCCGGTCCAAGGGACATATTTACTTTTTCTTTAATACGCTTTATTTTTTCGGTTGAAGCTTTCAGCCTATTCTCCATATCTACATAAATATTGTACATTTTGTTAAGTAAATTTTATAAAAGACAATTTTTTATAAAAGTGCGCATTTTAGATGTAATCATTTTCTTTTAAAATAAAAGAGTTTTCCAAAATATTTATTGTGAACACGGTGTTAGAGGCATGTTTATCTATTTGTCACTTCACCAACAAAACTGTTTGAGCTTGTATTTTTAATATGAATTTCTATCACGCTACCTGTAGAGGCTTCCGTATCTACGACAACAGGTAAAAGCCAAGGGGAACGTCCTACCATTTGCCCTGAGTGACGTCCAGGTTTTTCGATGAGAACGTTAGTTGTTTGACCAATTTTAGAACGCAAAAACGCATTTTGTTGCTCAAGGAGAAGAACTTGTAAATGTTGAAGTCGGGCATCTTTTATAGATTCATCAACATGATTTTCCATTGTGGCTCCCACTGTTCCAGGACGGGGGGAATATTTAAAAGAATAAGCTGAACTGTACTGTACTTGTTGAATAAGTTTAATGGTTTCTTCAAAATCTTCATCTGTTTCTCCTGGAAACCCTACAATAAAATCGCCTGAAAAGGCAATATCTGGTCGTGCGGTTCGAATTTTTTCGATAAGATGAAGATAATGAGAGCTTTTGTGTTGGCGGTTCATAGCTTTTAAGATGCGATCTGAACCTGATTGAACAGGAAGATGGAGGTAAGGCATTAACATATCAAGATCTCGATGTGCGGCAATAAGGCTATCATCCATATCACGTGGGTGGCTGGTTGTGTAACGCAAACGCTTTAAACCATCGAGTTTTGCAAGATGATAAAGAAGATCGCCAAGACGCCAAGTTTTGCCATCAGCACTTTGTCCATGCCAACCATTGACATTTTGTCCAAGCAGCGTAATTTCTTTGACACCCGCTTCGATGAGTTGAAGGGCTTCTTCAGTAATTTGCTCAACGGATCGTGATATTTCGGCACCGCGTGTATAGGGAACAACACAAAAAGTGCAAAATTTATCGCAACCTTCCTGTACTGTTAAAAATGCGCTCACACCTCGTTTCCTTACTGCATGTTTATTATGGGGCGGCAAATGAGCAAATTTATCTTCAACAGCATAGTCTGTTTCGATAATTTTTTTTCCTTGTTTGGCTTTTTCTAACAATTCTGGCAAGCGATGATACATTTGCGGACCAATAACAAGATCCACTGTTGGAGCACGGCGCAAGATTTCACTTCCCTCAGCTTGTGCAACACAGCCTGTTACACCAACCATCAGGGGTTTATCAGGTGTGCGCTCTTGACGCATAACGCGCAAACGACCGAGATCAGAATAAAGTTTTTCTGCTGCTTTTTCACGAATATGACAGGTATTAACAAGAATAAGATCGGCATCATTGGGAATTTGTGTTGTCACATAGCCTTGCGAACTAAGACTATCAGTTATCCGTTGGCTATCATAAACATTCATTTGACATCCATAGGTTTTGATAAAAACCTTTTTCGGAGCAATAGGAGGCGTACTTTTAGGATCTACTTTATTCATGATGCATGTGTAAATGTTTTTTACACAAATCTCAATCTATTTGCTTAAAAGTTTTTTGCATGATAATTGCATCACCACGACCATTTTTTGACGGGTAATAGGAAAGACGTTGAGAAATTTTTTGAAATTCAAAGCGTTGATAAAGGTTCAAAGCAGAAAGGTTTGTGGCTTCTACTTCCAAGAATAATTTTATAGCGCCCTTGTCATGAAGATGGTGAATTGTACGATCGATAAGAAAGGTACCAATTCCTTGTTGACGATAATGAGGGTGAACAGCAATTGTGATGATTTCTGCTTCATCAAGGATGAGACGGCATAGGCAAAAGCCTAAAATTTGATCAAAGCGATCAATGAGAAAAACTTTGTATCCGAAAATGGAGTGATCTGTTAAGAAATTATCAAAAGCTTGTTTTTTCCAAGAAGGGGTAAAACAATGTTGATGAATTTGATGAAGAGGAGCACTATCATTAACTTGTAGCGGAGCAATTCCAAAATTCTTTTTTGTCAATGAAAATTTTGTCATTATTTTTTTTGTGGTAAAGCAAAATTGGTTTGTTGTTTTGCATCAGCACTACGTAGATAGAGTGGGCGAGGCGAATTTTTTGATTGTTTGTTTGCAGCAAGATAAGCATAGTTTACAATATCAGCCGCTTCGCAGGGGATTTTTTCTAGGACAATTTTTTCGGTTATTTTATGGTTTTTAATATGCTCCACGACGACATCAGCAGCTGGGCCAGTTAGACGGGTTTTTTTTGGCAAATCTTCGAGGATATTTTCAATTGTTTTTAACCCCGGCGTTCCCAAAGGTGTTAGATCATTATGAAAATTTTGATGGTAGAACATCTCTCTCCCTGCTTCAATGACAACAGTAATTGCTGATGCTGTACTTTTACTGTTTATTACTTGTGCTGCTAACGCTTCAAGAGCACTCACTCCAACAGCTGGTATTTCAAGTGCTAATGCCAGAGCGCGCGCTGTTGCAACACCAACACGTACACCAGTAAATGATCCAGGTCCAATATTGACAGCGATACGCTCAACTTGATCAAGCGCCATATTGGCTTGTGTCATTATTTGTGTAATCTGCCCAATAAGTTTTTCAGCATGCCCTTTGTTCATGCGCTCATTGATACGCGCAATAACAGATTTATGACGAATGAGCGCAACAGCACAATAAATTGAAGCAGTATCTATAGCAAGGATAAGCATAAAAATATTTTAGTTGAATAAAACGATAAACAAAAGTCCTGCTGTATTTTTAATCTTTTTATTATCGTATATTTCATTTGTAAAAAAGTTACTAGTGCCAATAAGCAACAATATCTTTTTATGGGATAGAACGAGATGTTGATTTAATCTTTATTTTTTTTACTTTTTGAATGAGTACCTTGAGTATTGTAAGATTCTCTTATTTCAAATCTATTTATGGTGAAACAATTAAAGTTATTAGCTTGTATATTACAAGCGGAGTTAGCGTATGAATAAAAACTCCTTTCACGAATCGTTTAAATGTAAGGATTGTCACACCATTTTAAGCTATCACATAGTACGATGATACCACTTGTATTATATAGTAAGTAAAAGTAATTTAAAAGGGGGGAAAGCCATGACCTCACATTTTTTCCAAATAAGAGCATATTCTATCAGTCTTTATATAAAAACTTCAGCATAATGAGAGCAGATGAAAGGAATGGCATTGTTTTGCATGAGTTACGTATTTTGATATTATGTCATTGTAAATCATTATGGACTGAAAAGCTAATAAGCAAATTTGACAGTTTTCACTTAAATATCACAGCTCTTTCAATTTTTTGTATAGAATAATGAGCAGTTTTTTAGAACTGTTGCTGATTTTATGAAAAAACTGCTTTTAATATTAGTGAGTCTTTAGATTGATTGCATGCTCCGTTGAAACAAATAATAAATTGCATATTTCAAAATGTTATATGGTTCAGATCAAGCAATTTTATCATGATAAGGCTACAAGCACCGAGAAGGAGTATGGAGGAAGTTGAAGCTAAAATAACCCGCCGTCCTGCTTTTTTTAATGAACAAATATCAACACCTAATCCTAAAGCTGCCATTGAAATGACCGTGAGCACTTGAGCAATAAGTCTGATCGGGTTTATAGCCGTTTCAGGAATGAGCCCACTTGAGCGGATAAGCATCATGATAATAAAACCGATGATAAACCATGGTACAAGAGTATGTAGACGAAAATGTGTTTGTGCTGATCGACGATAGATGATTGACAGAGTAAAGATAACAGGACCTAACATTAAAACCCGCACCAATTTGACAATTGTTGCAATTTGAACGCTTACAAAAGAGACAGATGCTGTTGCTGCCAAAACTTGTGGTACAGCATAAACAACCATACCTGCAAGCACACCATATTGGCTAAATGATAAATTCAAAAGTGGATGTAAAAAAGGAAGAAGTAAAATAATAAGGACCCCTAAAAGAGCAGTAAAAGCAATTGATGCAGCTACATCGTCATGTTTTGCTTTAATAACAGGCGCAACAGCGACAATAGCTGAATTGCCACAAATGGCGTTACCACAAGCGACCAGCATTGCTAAATTTGTAGAAAGCCCGAAAAGTCGACCAATGGCAAAGCTAAGGATAATCGTTACGAATATAACGAATATGATGCTAGCAAGTAAATTCCAACCGGCTGAAAGCACTGCGTTAATACTAATGCTTGCTCCTAGAAGAACAATAGCAATTTCAAGAAGTGTTTTTGCACAAAAGGTGATACCTTTTTGAAAGTATGTTGGTAAAGTCAAACAACTACGAGTAATAGATCCTAAGAGAATTGCCAAAACAAGGCTTTCAAGCCACGCTTCTGCGAAAAGCTGTTTTTCTACAACCTCTAAACCATAAGCTAAGGCTGATATGAGCAAACATACTAGAATACCTGGACCAAAGTTGTTTACAAGTGAGAAATTTTTCTTGATCATTTTAATACTTTCCCCATAAAAAGAAAGAATAGCAAGTAAGAAGAGATAACGGGTATTAGAAGCGAGTTTTAAAGATTGGTCCTTGCCTGTAAAGCTGCTGCCAAAGTTCCATCATCAAGATAATCTAGTTCACCTCCCACGGGTACTCCATGTGCAAGTCGTGTAATTTTAACCGAATAATTGGTGAGCTGATCAGTGATGTAGTGAGCTGTTGTTTGTCCTTCAACCGTAGCATTCACGGCTAGAATAATCTCTGTAATTGGATTTTGTACGACACGCTGTATTAAAGAGGTGATATTGAGTTCATCAGGACCTATTCCATCTAATGGGGAGAGCCGGCCACCTAAAACGTGATAACGTGCGGCTAAAGTTTTTGCACGCTCAAGAGCCCAAAGATCAGCAATATCTTCAACAACAATAATTGTTGTATCATCGCGGCGCAAATCTGTACAAATTGAACACGGATCAATGGTATCGACATTTCCACAAACAGAACAAATGCAGACTTTCTCTACAGCTTCTTGGATTGCTGCTCCTAAAGGTTCCAGTAATGTCTCCTTTTTTTTGATGAGATGAAGTGCAGCACGGCGTGCCGAACGAGGGCCAAGACCTGGTATCCGCGCTAAAAGCTGAATAAGACGCTCAATCTCAGGTCCTGCGATGTATTTAGACATACTCTTACTCCAAGGGATTAGGTAAAATCCAGTTCATTAGAACGGAAGTTTGAAACCTGATGGGAGTGGTAGCCCTGCCGTCATACTTTTGGTTTTTTCTTCTATTGCGACTTCGATTTTTGTTCTTGCTTCATTATAAGCTGCCATAATGAGATCTTCAAGAATTTCAGCTTCCTCAGGTTTGAGTAATGAAGGATCAATTTGAATTGCTGTTATAATATTTTTGCCATTTAAAGTGATATTGACGAGATCACCCCCTGCAGTGCCGGTAGCTTGTAGATTAGCTATTTCTTTCTGAATTTTCTGCATTTTTTCTTGCATTTCTTTGGCTTTTTTCATCATGCTCATCATTTCACGCATAGGAATAGGTATCCTTATTCATCATTGATATCATTTTTATTTTTAAAAATATCAGCATTTTTAAAGGTATTGGGGAGTAAATCAAGATCATTTTCTTCTTTATTGAGTCGGATATCGACAATTTTTGCTTCTGGGAAATGGTTGAGGATTTTCGCGATATCAGGATCTGTTTCTGCATTGGAAAAAAGAGACTTTTGAATCGCTATACTTTCCTCCTGTAAGGTTGGTCCACCTCCTTCATTAACAAAAGTTATTGTCCAGCGTTTTTCAGTCCATTGAGATATCTTTTTTTCTATATCATGAGCAAGAAATTGTGGAGCATTTTCAGAAAGTCTTAAGGTAATATGCCCAGCTTCAAAAGAAACAGGATGAACAAATTCTTTAACAAGGAGTTTGAAAGGAGCGTCATTATGCTGTTCGGCTAATTGAACAATATCGTGCAAAGAATTAATCACTAGAGTTTTAGGTTGAGTAATCTTTTCTGTTGTTTGCGTGACAGAATGCGATAAATTTGCAATCTTTTCAGAAAGATTAATAGCTTGAGAAGTTTCAAGAGTTTCTGTTACTTCTTGGGCGTTTATTTTGTCAGTAGTGTGATTTTTAACTAAATTTTCCGGATGTAAGGAATGATCTAATTGGTTTTTCAAGGATGTTTTTAAATCTGATTGATCTGGTAATGTATTTGAAATACTCGAGGAAGCATAGGCTTCGATCATTGTTTCTTTTGTTATATTATTTGCGTTTGTAGATTTTTGATGAGAAGAGTTTTTAACCAGTGTGAGAGGTGTTTTTTCTTGCGTAAGCTTTTTTAAAGCTTCATCAAGAGTTGGTAAGTCAGCCGTGTGAGCAAGACGAATTAAAAGCATTTCAGCGGCTTGAAGCGGACGTGCAGTTTGGTTAACTTCCTGTAAACCTTTGAGTAACATTTGCCAGTTTCGGGATAAAACAGGAACGGAAAGTTTTTTTGAAAAGTCTAAACTTCTTAAACGTTGTTCTTCAGTCAGTGAGAAATCTTCCACTATTTCTGGTGTAAAACGTAAACGTGTGACCAGATGATTAAAATCGGCTAGTTCTGTCAATATAGTAAGAGGATCTGCACCTGCCTCATATTGACTACGTAATTCATGTAATGCATTAATAACATCGCCCTTCATGATAAATTCAAAAAGATCAATAATACGTGCTTGATCCGCTAATCCTAACATTGTACGCACCGCAATGGCATTAACATTGCCATTACTATGGGCAATCGCTTGATCAAAAATGGATAATGCATCACGTGCAGATCCTTCTGCAGCACGGGCAATCATAGAGAGTGCTTGATCTTCTACTTCTACCTTTTCATATTTCGCAATTTGGCGTAAATGTGCACTCAAAGCTTTTGATTCAATACGTCGCAAATCAAAACGTTGGCAACGCGAAAGGATTGTAATAGGAACTTTGCGAATTTCTGTTGTGGCAAAAATAAATTTCACGTGGGACGGTGGTTCTTCAAGAGTTTTCAATAAACCATTAAAGGCTTGTGTTGAGAGCATATGTACTTCATCGATAATATAAACCTTATAACGTGCAGAAACAGGACGATAGCGTATTTGTTCAATAATTTCACGAATATCATCAATGCCCGTATGAGAAGCAGCATCCATTTCTATAACATCAATATGGCGTCCTTCGATAATTTGTGTGCAATGTTCACCAAGAGAGTCCAATATGGTTGTTGGTTGGTCAATATCTTTTGTTTTATAATTAAGCGCACGTGCCAAAATACGTGCTGTTGTGGTTTTACCTACGCCACGAATCCCTGTTAACATCCACGCTTGTGCAATCCGACCTTTTTTAAAGGCGTTGGTGAGAGTACGCACCATAGCTTCCTGACCAATGAGGTCAGAGAAGTTTTGGGGTCGATATTTACGAGCAAGAACACGATAGGCTGTTTCTACCGGTACATTTTCCATGAATATTTCCAACTTCGAAGTTCTTTATGCGTACATTTTGATAATACAAAAGCATAGATCAATACTGTAGTCTCATATAAAAGGATTTTTTCTTAATCAAATTATTTACGGGACAATTTGTTTAAAAATAACCAAACCCCTTTATTTGCTGCATACAAATGCCGCTCTGAAGATTAAAAACACCTTGCTAAAAGACAGCATAAAAATAATTTCTTCAGCAAAATAGGAGGTTGGGACGATGACCCGTACCAGAACTCGTTGGGGCTGCTTCTTTCCAGACCTGACCCAGTTGGCGAGCAGTTCGTCCATCGCCAACCTCCCAAGTTCATATTGTCGATTTGGAATAAAAAATCAAGCTCAGAAACGAAAAATATGGAAAGAACAGCGATTTTTTTCTTTTAGCTTAATTCTCACACTATGAACTACTAATATTCTGGGGAGTTATCAATTTCTATTTGAAGATCACTCCATATTTATCTGGTATATTGGTTTGATATAATGACAGATTATAGGAGGTGCTCATTGGTTAAAGGATATTAAGATACAGTGGTAGGGAGCTTAACTCGCTGAAGCCGCTCACTAAATTAGGGCTAGTTTGTTGCTGAGAGGACTACTTTAAAACTGAGGTACTATAGAAAATATTATTAAAAATCCCCTGCATTACATTCTATGTCAGTAACATTTTGGTTAGTAATGTTTTTAAAAATATAGCTTTCCGACCCAGGAAAGCCGAGAACGAGAGACTTTACATCTTTAAGGATAAATATCTTATTTTCATCATCAGCAATAATTTCTAATCTGTCTAAATCGGAAGGAGTTGTGTACGATAAAGTGAACGATACTTTTTCGGGTTCAAATCTCTCACAACCGCACTCAAAGCCTTGCGGTAGTTTACCAGGCGTACCAATTGTAACACTTTCATTTGGTGCAAAATTCCATTCTCTTTCACCAAATCCAGCAGATGCAACAGTGGAGTAAGTTAGAATATTTGCAGCTAATAATCCTTGAGTAAAAATTTTTTTCCATTGTGTTTTTCCTTTTTAGTGCATAACCATACCGATTATAAATTATTTTTGATGAATGTAAAAGGTTGAATTTAACTCAGGGATGCCAGACTATACTCCATTTTTTAGCTTTACATTTATTCCTTTGGGGTAGATCGCTATGGAAGATTGTTTGTACTCTCAGTGAATGCACTCTTATATGATTGGTATAATGGTGAAAGGAGACTTTTGTTTCCGATGTTGGCGTCATTTTTTTTGTACCGGCTGAACTCGGATTCATTATTTTGTAAATTCGCGAAGGAATGCTATACGGATAATAAAAGGATTCTATGAGTATATACTGTTACTTATTTTATTTTTCAGTGCTTATTTATGAAGAGCCGTTATGCAATTTAACAATTTAATTGTTCTTTATACCTGCGGTTTTCGATCGTTTTTAGCAGGATAGATGCCGATTATGCGCAACTCAGCAGAAAAGAAAGCAAGCTCTTCTAGAGCGAGTTTCATCATGGGATCTTCAGGATGCCCTTCAATATCAACGAAAAACTGTGTTGCATTGAAATTTCCGCCAATTTGGTAGCTTTCTAATTTTGTCATATTGATACCATTTGTGGCAAATCCACCCATAGCTTTATAAAGGGCAGCAGGGACATTACGGACTCGAAAAAGAAGGCTAGTAATGATTTTTTCACCGTTTTGAGGTTTGGGTACGTGTTGTTGAGAACGTGAAAGGATAACAAAACGCGTAATATTATGAGGACTATCTTCAACATTTCTTTCAAGAATATCAAGTCCATAGAGTTCTGCTGCGATCAGAGGAGCTAAGGCTGCTTGTGAACGCTTTCCATTTTTTTTAATAAACTTTGCGGCACCAGCTGTATCAGCAGAAGTAACAGGTATCCAGCCATTTTCACGTATGATTTTTCGGCATTGTGCAAGGGCATGCGTATGGCTGTGGACGGTTTTAATTTCGTCATATGTAACGCCGGGCAAAACCATTAATTGAAAATGGATAGGTAAAAAATATTCATCAATAATATAAAGAGATGATTGCGGTAAAAGATGATGAATGTCTGCAACGCGTCCCGCAAGAGTATTTTCAATAGGAATCATAGCAAGATCAGCTTTCCCACTTTCCACTAAATTAAGGGCGTCTTCAAAAGTAGCAGAGGGAACAGCATCCATATTGGGGAACATATTGGAGCAAGCAATATGGGAATTAGCGCCGTATTCTCCTTGGAAAGAAATTTTATTGTTTTTTTTAAGTATTTTCATGCTAAAATCTCACAAACTCTATCGAGATCATGTTGTGTGTCTACACCTAAGGGAATTGTATCGACTATTTCCACATCAATACGCATATTGTTTTCTAATGCACGTAATTGTTCAAGTTTTTCACGTTTCTCAAGTGGTGAGGGTTTGAATGATACAAATTTCTCAAGTGCTTCGCGCCTATAGGCGTATATTCCAATATGGTGATAAAGAGGACCCTCTCCATAAGGTGCTTTGGCGCGCGTAAAGTAAAGAGCACGAAGGCGATTTTGAGAAAGCGGTGTACCAATGATTTTGACAACGTTTGGATCTCTTGTTTCATTTTCTTCAATGATTTGAGCTCCCAAGGTTGCAATATCAGTAAAGCTATTTTCTAAAGGGCGTAGCGCATGAATGATTTCACGAGGCATTATTGTTGGTAAGTCACCTTGTATATTTAAAATGGCATTGTAACGTTGTTCAGGATCAATACGCATTAAAGCTTCATAAATACGATCAGATCCAGACTTATGATCACCTTGTGTTATGATACATTCATGCCCATAATCTGCAACAGCTTTAGCAATATCATTATGATCTGTTGCAACGATCGTACGCCCTATTGCAGCTTTTTTGGCTTGTTCTGCGACATGAACAATCATCGGCTTTCCGCCAATTTCAGCGAGAGCTTTTTGAGGAAGACGGGTTGAGCCTATACGGGCAGGAATAAGAATAATTGGTTCAAGAGTCATTGTAAGATTCCAAATGTCATCTATGATGCATTTATGATGTTGTGTGTTCTAAAGAAAAAGCTTAAACTAAAAATGGTAATGAAACCGTGAACATTTGAGTTTTTATGAATCGCTCGAGTTTTATTTATTTTATTTGTGCTTGTTTATGTGTGCTGGTCATTATTGTGGGGATTTCCACACTCAGCAATATAGTTTACGATTATCCTACATCAGTCCAATATCATCATACAGTTGCCAAGAATGATACATTTCAAGAAAAACAAAAAGCACCTGATGTTTCCCTATCACTAAATAGCCGCCTTCAACAAGGCAATTTTGAAAATGGCCGTAAAATTTTTCGCCAATGTGCCATATGCCATACTTCTGGACGCAATGAAGCAGGGCGTGTTGGTCCAGTTCTTTGGGAGATTGTTAACCGCCCTTTGGCATCAGCAGCAGGTTTTTCTTATTCACGAGCATTGCGTGCTCATTCTGATCAAAAATGGGATTTTATCACTTTGGATCGTTATCTACATTCTCCACGTGAAGCTTTTCCTGGGACCATTATGTCTTTTCGTGGAATTAAAAATGACCAAGATCGTGCCGATCTTTTACTTTATTTACGCAGTTTATCCGATCATCCTATTCCTTTACCAATAGATAATAATAAAGCGAACGAGCCAAATTAATATATACCATAGATGTTAATTTTAGAAAGAAGTCTGATTTTTTTGTAATTTTAGTTTCACGGTTTTATCACAAGGGCTCTTATTGATGTTTTGTTAGGGAGAACGCTCCTCACGCAAAACAGAACACATTTAACGTTGCATATTGACTCGCTTGTTTTAAAGAGATTTCTTAAGAAAGTGCACTTTTTACGCTGTCATTTGCAGATTAGTTTTCAAGATTCGTTTGCTTCACTTTTTCTACATATGCTTGTCTGTGAAATTATCGCTGAAGGATTATCAATTCATGAGCCGCAGGTTTCTGCTTCTGAATGCAATAATTATGTAATTAAAGCTCGCCATGAGGTTTATCTTAATCCTTCTATACACATCAATCCCCATGTATTTTTCTTATGCACAGAGACAATTGATTGTCCTTTTATGATGTTTGATGAATAGACGTTTTCTCTTGAGGTTAGAGGTGTAGGTACAGATCATTGACCTTTTATAGTGTCGATCACTAAAATATGATTTAGACTATTTATTTATAAGTTATGGTTTGAAGTAAGCACTTTCATGTGAAGCAATTTTTATGTATGAATAGTAAAATAGTTGAATAGAGTTCTGCTGAGTGTATTTTTATCTACTTCAAAAATTTATGACACAGGAATACTGATGGTAACTACGTTTGCACGAGTTTCTGTCCATTTATAGACGATGACATGAAATTATGCTGATAATCCATTATAGAGAATTATTTTTTCACAAAAGGTCTTCCATATTTGGGATAAATTTAATAGTTTCCATTGGTTACAGTGTTTCGATGACTTGCGATAAAATATTAAGTATTTCAATACATATTGCGAGAGTGCTTAAAATTAGTCGGAAAAGAGACACAATCATGATTCTCTAAGCTTCTTAATAACTATGGCATTTTCTTTATAATTTGAGCGTTTATAAGTAATAATATTAAATTGCGCTAATAATCCATTATAGAGAAGAATCTTTCCTACTAATGGCTCTCCGATGTTTGTGATCATTTTAATAACTTCCATTGCTTGTAGGGTCCCAATAACGCCAGCTAAAACACCGATGATTCCAGTTTCAGCGCATGTTGGGATAGTTCCGTGAGCCGGAGGGATGGGAAATAAATCGCGATAGTGAGGATTATTGTCTTTATACGGCATAAGGACGGTTAATGAGCCATTAAAACGTTCTACAGCACCACTAATTAAAGGTTTTTTGCATTGGGCAGCGTGATCAGCAAGAAGATAGCGTGTTGTAAAATTATCACTTCCATCAACAATGATGTGGTAAGCATAGAGCAGTTTATCCACATTACTGTTATCTAAGCGTAGGGTGTGTTTTTCAACTATAACATGGGGGTTTATTGCTTTTATAGTGGTTTCAGCACTGTCTGTTTTGCTTTTGTTTATTGCATTTGTTTTATGAATAACTTGGCGTTGTAAATTGGAAAGTGAAACGATGTCGTTATCAACAATTCCAAGGGTTCCAACACCTGCAGCAGCCAAATAGGTTAAGACAGGAGCACCAAGACCACCAGCGCCCACAACAAGAACACGTGCTTTTTTTAGCTTTTGTTGCCCTGCACCACCAATCTCAGGCAAAATGATGTGGCGTGCATAGCGTTCGATTTCTTTGTTGTTGAATTTTGTATCTGTTTCTTGTGTCATAAATTTTCTCTTGTCATAGTTCTTTTATTGTTTACTAAGTTTATGGTGCATAGACCAGTCTGCTTTTAGGATAGGGAGGATTTATTTATGAGAATTGCCATTCAGATGGATCATATTTCAACAGTTCGGATTCAAGGAGATACGACATTTGCACTCGCTTTAGCAGCACAAGAACGTGGACACTCTCTCTTCCATTATACACCAGATCGTTTATCTCTGTGCGGTGGTTGTGTGATTGCACGACTAGAGCCATTGATTGTATATGATAAAGAGGGAAGCCACTATCAATTAGCAAAGCCTGTTCGCACGGAATTAACAGATATGGATGTGGTTCTTTTACGCCAAGATCCACCTTTTGATCTCAATTATATCACAACGACTCATTTGTTAGAACGTATTCATCCTAAAACACTCGTTGTGAATGATCCGGCATGGGTACGCAACACTCCAGAAAAAATTTTTGTTACTGAATTTTCTGATCTGATGCCAGAAACATTAATTACCAAAGATATTGAAGAAATAACAGCTTTTAGAGAGACATTTGGCGATATTATTGTTAAACCACTTTATGGAAATGGGGGCGCTGGTATTTTTTATTTAAAACAAGATGATCGCAATTTCGCATCATTGTTAGAAATGTTTGCAGAAATTTATCACGAACCTTTTATTGTTCAGCGCTATTTAGAAGCAGTGCGAAAAGGAGATAAAAGGATTATTTTACTTGATGGTACACCTGTTGGAGCTATTAATCGAATTCCGACAAAAACAGATGTGCGCTCTAATATGCATGTTGGAGGTCGAGCGGAAAATGTTGAGTTAACAAAACGTGATTATGAGATTTGTGAACGCATTGGTCCAGCCTTAAAAGAACGTTGTCTTCTTTTTGTGGGGATTGATGTGATTGGAGATTATATAACAGAAATTAATGTGACGTCTCCTACAGGAATTCGTGAAATTAAACGCTTCTGCGGGACAGATGTTGCTCATTTGTTTTGGGATATTATTGAGTTCAAGCGTTCAAATTAATTTATTTGACAGAGGACAAAACCATGGTTTTAAAAAAATGATCCATGTTGTTTTTTTATATTTGTTATGTTGCAAATGTGAATTAGAATGACCGTATGATATAAATTAGGAGGCTTTGTCCTCAATTTTAGGGAGTTTATAGATGAGCAAAGTATTATCAATTGGAGTGGGATTGATTTTTGCGCTACTGCTGTCAGCAAATGGAGGCAATGCGCGTGATCAAATACAGATTACTGGTTCATCTACAGTTTTACCTTATCAAAAGATTGTTGCTGAGACATTTGGAGAAATTTATCCCCATTTTAAGGTTCCTGTTATCGAATCGGGTGGAACAGGAGCTGGTATTAAGGAATTCTGCCGTGGTATTGGGGAGAACACCGTTGATATTGTTAATGCTTCGCGAGCAATGAAACCGAGTGAATTACAGTCTTGCTTTGATGCTGGTGTAAAAGATGTTGAGGAAATACGTATTGGGTATGATAGCATTGTTTTTGCAACAGATATTAAGGGTCCTGATTGGAAATTACAGCCAGTAGATGTTTATAAAGCCCTTGCTGCTCGAATTATTGTGGATGGAAAGTTGCGACCGAATAATGTTTTGAAATGGAGTGCAGTTAATAGTGCTCTTCCTGATTGGACAATAGTAGCGTATATTCCTGGAGAGAAGCATGGGACGCGTGAAGTTTTTGAGGAAAAATTACTTACTGAAGGGTGTAAAGAGAGTGGGGCAGTTGAGGTGATGAAGTCTTTAGGAATGGATGATAAGGAGATACACACTGCTTGTATTGCGGTACGTAAGGATGGAAAAGCGGTTGATATTGATGGTGATTATTCTGAAACATTTGCGCGTCTAACTTCTAATAAAACAGGGGTTGGTATTTTTGGTTTGTCTTTTTATCAAAATAATGCTGATAGGCTAAAGGTTGCCTATATTAACGGTTTTGCGCCAACAGTTGAAACGATTTCTAGTGGACAATATCCAGTTTCTCGTCCGCTTTTTTTCTATATTAAGAAAGCACATTTAGATATTGTTTCAGGTTTACGAGAGTATGTTGACTTTTTTCTTTCTGATCAAATGATTGGTCCAGAGGGTCCCTTGGCTGAATATGGTTTGATTGTTTCTCCTGAAAAGGAGCGTCAAGCACAGCGTTCTGATTTTTCTGCTGGTCGAGTAATGACATTGAAATAATTCGCAGGGAAATTTATTGGATTTCTGGGATAGGAAATTTTGGTGCTATTTTTTATAAAAACTGAAAGATAAAATGCGCATTTCCTTCATTATTTTGCTATTATTGATTTTTGGATTTTGTGGCTTTTGTATTTCTTATATGCGAGCACGCACTCTTGAATACAGACGAGATAAAATGCATTCTCGTGCCTATTATTATGGCTGGTGGACATTTTTGATTACTGTTATTCCAGCTTTTGTTTTTTTAATTTTTTGGGATGCTGGGAGTACAATTTATTTAGAATATAATGCCTCTCGAGAACTTGGGGCGTATAGTGCGCATGTAACAGAGTCTGTAAATCATGATCTACTTTGGGAGACACTTCGAAGTCTCGTCAAAATGATTCATCGCTTTGAGGGGAATCTTTCTAACGCTTCCTATAAGGAAGTGCAGGCACAACTACTCGCGAAGGGATTGATTTTACCTTATGAAGCATCGGATGATGTGTTCAAAATAGCACAGTCGTGGGTGTTCTCTTCTGAAAAGCTTAAGTTTATAGGTTATGGTTTCCTTTTTGCTATTGCGTCTTTTGGTTTTATCTGTGGAATGATGCAAATTGCACCTCATCAGCGTGCGCGCAATAAGGTTGAATCTTTTATTATTATTGGATTGATTTGTGCATCTATTGTTGCAGTCTTGACAACAATAGCCATTGCGCTTTCTATGCTTTTTCAGACATTAAGCTTTTTTCAGTCTGTATCCTTTTCAAATTTCTTTTTAGGAACAGTTTGGGATCCACGTTTTTCCGCGAGCGGTTCGAGCGATGAAGTAGGACAATTTGGTTTAATACCGCTTCTTGCTGGTACGCTTTATATTGCATTTGTCGCCATGCTTTTTGCTGTACCTATAGGACTATTTTCAGCTCTTTATATGGCGGAGTATGCTTCTGCGCGATTGCGAGCAATTGTAAAACCGTTGTTGGAAGTTCTTGCTGGCATCCCAACCATTGTTTATGGTTTTTTTGCTTTGAAGGTGGTAGGACCATTTTTACGTGATCTCTCTGTTTCTCTCTCAGATGGGGTCGGTTTTATTATGGCACAAAGTGTTTTTACTGCTGGAGTTGTAATGGGAATTATGTTGATACCTTTTGTTTCCTCTTTATCGGATGATGTTATTACGGCTGTTCCACGCATTTTACGTGAAGGTTCTTATGGTTTAGGCGCAACGCAATCTGAAACAATTAAAAAGGTTGTTATACCAGCAGCGCTTCCAGGGATTATGGGGGCTATTTTGTTGACGGCATCGCGTGCAATTGGAGAAACAATGATTGTGGTTTTGGCAGCAGGTGTTGCAGCAAATTTAACACTCAATCCGTTCGAAGCAATGACTACGATGACTGTTAAGATTGTTAATCAATTGACCGGTGATTTTGAGTTTAATTCTCCACAAACTCTGGTAGCTTTTGCCTTAGGAATGACGCTCTTTGTTATGACACTTTTGATGAATATTCTGGCTCTTTATATTGTGCGTAAATATCGGGAACAATATGAATGAATAAAGATTTTTTTCCTCGTCGCAATATTAGCCTCAAGCGTCGATATTGGGCTGAACGTCGTTTTCGTGCCTATGGTTTAATTGCCATTTTTATTGGTTTGTTTTTTTTATTTGCGCTTTTATGGTCTATCATTAGTCAGGGTTATACAGCTTTTTTTCAAACTGAAATGACATTATCAATTTATTTGGACGAAAAGATCATTGATCCAAGTGGTCAACGTAACACAAAACCGCGAGTGCTCATGATGGCGAATTATCCACTTCTTGTACGCAATGCTTTAGCAAAGAGACTTAATATAGATCAAAATGATCGAGCCTCTCTTCGGGATGTTAGCCGTATGTTTTCAAATGGTGCCCGCGTTCAACTGCGTGAAATGGTGACAAAGAATCCAAAACTGATTGGCACAATGCAAAAAGTTAAAGTTTTGGCATCTGCGGATATTGATTCTGCTTATAAGGGACAGATTGATCTGCGTGTAGCAGAAAAAAACCGTAAAGTTTCTAATCGACAAGTAGAATGGATAAAGCGTTTAGCGCATGATGGTACGCTTTATAAAACATTTAATATTGGTTTTTTTACATTTGGCGCTTCAAGTCGTCCTGAGACTGCGGGATTAGGTGTTGCGATCATTGGTTCTCTTTATATGATAGGCATCGTTTTATTAGTTTCACTTCCAATAGGTATAGCAACGGCTCTTTATTTAGAAGAATATGCACGCAAAAATAAATTTACAGATTTTATAGAGGTTAATATCAATAATCTTGCAGCTGTTCCTTCAATTGTGTTTGGTCTTTTAGGACTCTCTTTTTTTGTTAATTTTTTAGGATTACCACGTTCAGCCTCTTTTGTTGGTGGTCTTGTTTTAGCGCTCATGACTCTTCCCACGATCATTATTGCAACACGTTCTGCTCTGCGTGCTGTTCCTCTCTCTATTCGTGCAGCAGCTTTGGGGTTGGGAGCATCAAAAACACAAATGATTTTTCATCATGTTGTTCCTTTAGCTGCGCCTGGCATTTTGACAGGCACAATTATTGGAGTCGCTCAGGCTTTGGGTGAAACAGCTCCTTTGCTTTTGATTGGAATGGTTGCTTTTGTTGTTAATATTCCTACGACCCCCATGGATCCAGCAACGGCTTTGCCTGTTCAAATTTTTATGTGGGCGGGTGAAGCAGAGCGTGCTTTTGTTGAAAAGACATCAGGTGCTATTATTGTATTGATGATTTTTCTTGCGATCATGAATATTTCTGCGGTTTTTTTACGTCGACGATTTGAACGTCGCCAGTAATTTTAATAAAACAACAGCTTTGATAAGATTTTTGTAAGGTGAATTTTTGTAATGAAGATTAAAATGCGCGGTCAGGATGTGAAGGTTTCTTACGGAGATAAAGAAGCACTCCACGGTATTACACTTGATATTCCTGAACATCAAGTAACTGCTTTGATTGGTCCATCAGGATGCGGAAAGTCAACTTTTTTGCGTTGTTTTAACCGTATGAATGATACAATTGAAGGCGCTAAAACAACTGGTCTTATTACCTTAGATGGGGAGAATATTTATGACACACGGATTGATGTTGTAGAATTGCGCTCTCGTGTTGGAATGGTTTTTCAAAAGCCCAGCCCTTTTCCAAAATCTATATTTGAGAATGTTGCGTATGGTCCACGCATTCATGGTTTAGTTAAAACACGCTCTGAACTGCATGATGTCGTTGAAAAGAGTTTGAGGCAGGCAGGTTTGTTTGAAGAAGTAAAAGACCGCCTTCATGATCTTGGAACAAGTTTATCAGGGGGACAACAACAGCGTTTGTGTATTGCACGTGCTATTGCGGTTAGTCCTGAAGTTATTTTGATGGATGAGCCATGTTCAGCTCTTGATCCCATTGCGACAGCACGGATTGAAGAGCTTATCGATGCGTTACGGCAAAATTATACAATTGTTATCGTAACGCATTCCATGCAACAGGCCGCACGTGTTTCTCAATATACGGCTATGTTTCATTTAGGGCATTTGGTAGAAGTTGGTGCGACTGAAATGATCTTTACCTCACCAAAAGAGCAACGGACGCAAGATTATATTACGGGGCGTTTTGGATAGGTGAATTGAGGAGTGTAAGATATGTCTATGAAACATACTGTCCGTTCTTATGATGCAGAACTAAAATATTTAAGAGTAAGGATTACAGAAATGGGGAGCCATGCAGAAAGGATGATTGAACGTTCTGTCGAATTGGTTGTGTGTAGTGATCTTCAACTTGCAACGACAGTGATTGCCGATGATGTGTTTTTAGATGAAGCAGAACGTGACATTGATGAAAAAGCAGTTGCTATTATTTGCAAACGCCAACCGATGGCTGTCGATTTGCGTGAAATTATTGGAGCCATTCGTATTTCTTCTGATCTTGAACGGATTGGGGATATGGCAAAAAACATTGCTAAAAGGACTGTTGCACTTTCAGAAATACGTCAATCTGCTTCTGTTTATCATGGGCTTGAAACAATTACAGCTTTAGCACTCAATCAATTAAAAGAAGTCTTAAATGCTTATACGAGTCGCCTATTAGAGTGTGTTGACGCGGTGCGTGAGCGTGATGAGAAGATTGATGCTTTGTATACTTCTCTTTTTCGTGAACTTTTGACGTATATGATGGAAGATATGCGCAATATTACGGTTTGTACGCACTTACTGTTTTGTTTAAAGAATATTGAACGAATTGGTGATCATGTTACTAATATTGCTGAAATGCTGCATTATATCATAACGGGTTACCATATGTCCTCTGATCGTCCTCGCGATGACCTTACTTATAAAGTTGGGGTAGGTGAGAAGAAAATAGATTAAAATTTCTCTTATATATATAAAATCAGTTTGTAGATATATAAGTATTCTCTTATAGTGCAGCTATAGAAAGAATAAGATAACCATCTATGGAAAAGCACAAAGAAGCAACAAAGAGTTTTTTCAGAGAAGCATGGCAGATTGTTAACTCTTGGTTTGACATATTTGTATATTGGATGATATCATCACTCGTATTGTGGCAGGAGGGGAGTTTTCTAGGGGATTTCCTTTCGGATCATTTTGTTAAAATTTTATATTAAAGGGGATATCTGTATTATTTTTTCGTATGTAGAAGAAGTGGATAGTGTTACTTTATTGTAATTGAAACGTGTAGGTTATTATAGCCTATATTGAACCATAAAGAATAACAATATCGATCCGCAAATTAATAGTTTTTTATTTTTTATTTTGCATAGATACTTTTTGATTACCTCTTGTATTAAAATTTTACTGAGTGGTAACAATTAGCTATGTACTTTATTGAGAGATACATTTAAAGCTCATTTCAAGACTTGAATATCTCAGAGATTATAGGAATGTGTTGCATAAGATGAAAAAAAATCGTTGGAATGTTTTTGTTACCTGTTGTGTAGCACCGTTAGTTGTTGTGGGATGTGCTTCAAGTCATTTAGATGCTGGAAAAGTAGATAATAATAAGACAAAAACGGTTACATATCCATTGACAGAGCGTCAATGTCTTATGCGAGCGATGTATTTTGAATCAAATCGCACAAGCCGTGAAGGAATGATTGCCGTTGGAACGGTTGTTATGAATCGTGTTAATTCAACCGCCTATCCTAAGACGATTTGTGGTGTTGTTGGTCAATATAGGCAATTTGCTCCTGGTGTTTTAACGCGTCCTATGACGGAGAAAGCATCTGTTGCTCGTGTAAGAGAGGCGGCTGATGCTGTTTTACGGGGTGAACGAGATAAGAAAGTTAAACACGCTAAGTTTTTTCATACCGCTGGTTTATCTTTTCCCTATAAAAACATGCATTATGTTCAGGTTGCAGGGGGAAATGCTTTTTATGAAAAACGATCACGTGATGGGGAACTTCAAGTTCCTACAAATAATCGTCCTTATGATGTTGCTTATGCTTTTGCTCAAGAACGTTCTGGTCATGCGCCAAGCTTTATAGATGAAAGCTTAGAAAGTGGAAGAATAAAGGCAGAGAAAAGTGCATCTTCTTTGACAGAAGTAGCACAGTCCAAGACCAAGACAGCACATCCTGCGTCTTTTGCGATGGTACAGCTTGATAAAGTTCCTATTCCTGCCTATGCACCTCAACATCTAGCTAGGAAAGAGGAAAATAAAACGATAATGGCTTTACCTTCATCAGATCAGTTAAATGCAATTGTTGCAATGTTAGAAAAACGACACAGAAATTGGTAAGTTTTTCACGACCAAAGAAGGGTTATACACCTATTGCGGTTTATGAATTAAGTGAACCTTTTAGCGATAATGACACGCATAAATATACGTAGAGAAAGTGAACTCAAAGGATCTGAAAAACAATTTATAATATGACGACGTGAAGAACGCATTTTATTTAAAGAAGGGTATTGGTAATGTACTTTGATATTCATGAGACAATTTCGCCTGAAATGCTTAATCGTCTTGCAGAAATTACAGTAAAAGTGGGGTTGAATTTACAAGAGGGGCAGGATCTTGTTTTGACTTCTCCAGTTTCAGCATTACCTTTTGTTCGGCGTATTGCATATCATGCTTATAAGGTTGGTGCTGGTGTCATTACACCAATTTTTAGTGATGATATGTTATCGCTTACACGTTTTGAAAATGCCCATACAGCTAGTTTTGATTGTGCCCCTTCTTGGCTTTATGAGGGAATGGCGAAGGCTTTTGAAAATGGGGCAGCGCGTTTAGCGATTGTTGGTGATAATCCTTTGCTCCTTTCCAATCAAGATTTTGATAAGGTTGCGCGTTTGAATAAGGCGACTTCACTAGCTTACCAGCCTGCTCTCAAAAAAATATCGAATTTTTCTATAAATTGGTCGATTGTTGCTTATCCAACAGTAGGATGGGCTGAGACAATGTTTCCTTCTTTACCACTTAATGAGGCGATTAAAAAATTAGCCGATGCAATTTTTTCTGCGTCACGTGTTACAGAAGAAGATCCGGTACATGCGTGGATTGTCCATAACGAGAATTTAAAGAAACGATCATCTTGGCTTAATGAGCAGCGTTTTTCTGCCTTACACTTTACAGGGCCAGGGACTGATTTAATTGTTGGTTTGGCAGACGATCATGAATGGCATGGTGGTGCATCCGTTGCTCAAAATGGTGTTATTTGCAATCCGAATATTCCGACAGAAGAAGTTTTCACCACTCCTCATGCTCATAAGGTTGAAGGTTTTGTTCGTTCGACGAGGCCACTTTCCTATCAAGGAACACTGGTTGATAATATTGAAGTACGTTTTGAAGCAGGGCGTATTGTTGAGGCCCGTGCATCAACGGGTCAGGAAGTTTTGCAACAGGTTTTGCAAAGTGATGAGGGTGCAAGCCGATTGGGCGAAGTTGCCCTTGTACCCCATTCTTCACCAATTTCTAAGAGTGACCTCCTTTTTTATAATACCTTATTTGATGAAAATGCTGCATGTCATATTGCTTTAGGGCAGTGTTATTCCAAATGCTTTTTAGATGGGGCATCATTGACGTCAGAAGAGATTGCAGCACGTGGTGGTAATAAAAGTGTCATTCATATTGACTGGATGATTGGTTCTAGCGAAATTGATATAGATGGCATTACCCAAGATGGTGTAAGAGTGCCTGTATTTCGTAAGGGTGAATGGGCTTAATCCCGTTATGCCGTCAAATATAGTCATTTGAGGTGGGGTTGGATAAGCTTCATTGATACATTAAGTATTTTAGAGTGTCTGGTGAATATTCAAGGCGGTGCTTGACCATAAAGCTTTTACTTAATTAACTCACATGAGTAGGAAGCCAAGTGAAATCCACTCATCAAGAATTTGTTTTTTTATAGAGCAGATGTAGAGGAAGTCTTCGTTCTTTGAGGGGGGAAAGAAGTCAATTTATCGGTGATACGATTGGAAAGTGTATAATTATTAAAGAAGAGAGATGCCTGAACTTCCTGAAGTAGAGACAGTTCGTCGTGGACTTGAGTCCGTTGTAACTGATGCAAAGATAGTATCTGTCAGACTTAATCGTAAAGATTTGCGCTTTCCTTTTCCTGAGGCTTTTTCTGAGCGCCTTATTGGCAGAACAATTATAGAACTTGGTCGGCGTGCGAAATATTTATTATTCCATCTTTCTCAGGATGAAACGATTCTAAGCCATTTAGGAATGTCTGGTTCATGGCGTATAGAGAATGGTCTTTTAAGAACAGTTTTTTCAACGACAAGTAAATTGGTTAAGCATGATCATTTTATCATGGATATTCAAACAAGGGATGGTGAAGTTTATCATCTTATTTATAATGATGTGCGTCGCTTTGGATTTATGCTTTTAGTTAATACGGACAAGCTTTATGAACATCCACTTTTAAATAAGCTAGGGCTTGAACCTATGAGTAATTCGTTTTCTGGTCGTTATTTACAAAAGGCTTTTGTTAATAAAAGAAAGTCTCTCAAGAGCGTTTTACTTGATCAGTCTATTGTTGCAGGTCTTGGGAATATTTATGTTTGTGAAGCACTTTGGCGGAGTCGTTTGTCTCCACAACGTGGTGCCTTTACATTGGCATCAAAAACGGCACGTGCATGTGAATTTGCAGATTCTTTAGCACAAAATATACGTAATGTAACTTTTGAAGCCATTTTGTCTGGTGGCTCTTCTTTACGTGATTATATGCATATAGATGGTTCACTTGGTTATTTTCAACATGCTTTTTCAGTTTATGGACGAGAAGGCAAGCAATGTTTGGAATGTGGAACGCCTATTGTGCGCATTTTACAGGCTGGGCGTTCAAGTTTTTACTGCTCACAATGTCAAAAATGAATAAGGTGTCTTGCAAAATCTTACAAGAGGCTTAAAGTTGTCGTATCTATAATATAATTAGACAAGGCTTGAGAGGTTTTTTTATGCTGAATAAAGTACTAACACATCTTGATGGAAATATAGAAAAGAGCCTTGAGCGCCTTTTTTCTCTTTTACGTTTTCAATCGATTTCTACAGACTTGGCTTACAAGGCTGCATGTCGTAAAGCAGCTGATTGGTTAGTAGAGGATTTAAAAAGCATTGGTTTTGACGCTTCACGCCGTGATACACCGGGTCATCCAATGGTTGTTGGGCATCATCCAGGACCTTCGGATGATTGTTTGCATGTGTTATTTTACGGACATTATGATGTTCAACCTGTTGATCCATTGAGTTTATGGGAGGATGATCCATTTACACCTTCTTTAAAAGAGAGAGATGGAGAGAAAGTTATTTGTGCTCGTGGAGCTTCAGATGACAAAGGTCAGTTGATGACTTTTATTGAAGCATGTCGTGCATTTAAGAAAGAAACAGGGCAGCTTCCTGTTAAAGTTACTATTTTATGTGAAGGTGAGGAAGAGTGTGCTTCTCCTTCCCTTATTCCTTTTTTAAAAGCAAATAAAGATGAACTTAAGGCTGATTGCGCATTGGTTTGTGATACGTCGATGTGGGATGCGGATACACCGTCTATTGCTCTTTCTCTTCGGGGGATTATGGCAGAAGAGATTATTATTACAGCAGCGAATCGTGATTTGCATTCTGGTTATTTTGGAGGAGTAGCAGCTAATCCCATTCATATTTTAACGAAAATCTTAGCAGGACTTCATGATGAAGATAATAAGGTGACGCTTCCTGGTTTTTATGATGGTGTAGAAGAAACACCTCCACAGATTTTGCAGTCATGGAATGAACTTAATTGTACTGCTGAAAAATTTCTTGGTCCTATAGGGCTTTCCATTCCTGTTGGTGAAAAAGGACGAAGCATTTTAGAAAGCATATGGGCACGTCCTACAGCAGAGATTAACGGTATTAGTGGAGGCTATGAGGGAGAAGGAACAAAAACGGTTATTGCTTCTCAAGCAAGTGCAAAAATATCGTGTCGTTTGGTTCATAAGCAAGATCCAGAAAAAATACGTCAAGCCTTTCGTGATTACGTACGCAACTCAATTCCTGATGACTGTACAGTGACATTTAAAAATCACGGTTCTTCTGCAGCAATACAGCTTTCTTATGATTCATCTTTTATCAAGGCGGCAAAAGATGCTTTATCGCAAGAGTGGGAAGTTCCTGCTGTATTGACAGCTATGGGGGGGTCGATTCCAATTGTAGCAGACTTTCAGTCGATTCTTGGTATGGAAACTGTTTTGGTTGGTTTTGGACTGGCTGATGACCGTATTCATTCGCCTAATGAAAAGTATAATTTAAAATCATTTCATAAGGGGCAGCGGTCTTGGGCGCGTATTCTTGCTTCTTTCGCAAATAGGAGGGTAAATGGCTGAGATTCGTGTTCATCAAGGTGATTTACCAAACTTAGACAATTATCAAATTGATGCTGTTGCAATTGATACCGAGACTTTAGGATTACAACCCCATCGTGATCGTTTATGCGTTGTTCAGCTTTCTTCTGGGGATGGTACTGCTGACGTTATACAGATTGCTAAAGAACAAAAGAGTGCCCCCAATTTGATAAAATTGCTTGAGGATAAGGCGATCACCAAAATATTCCATTTTGGGCGTTTTGATCTTGCTATTTTAGCGCATACATTTGGTGTTATGCCAGAAGCCATTTTTTGTACAAAGATTGCTTCGAAACTCACGCGTACTTATACGGATCGTCATGGCTTGAAAGAAATTTGTAATGAATTGCTGAATGTGAATATTTCTAAGCAGCAACAATCTTCGGATTGGGCGGCAGAAACGTTATCACAGGCACAAATTGAATATGCTGCGTCGGATGTATTATATTTGCATCGTTTAAAAGTGATATTTGAAGAACGTTTAAGACGTGAAGAGCGAGAAAATGTTGCCAAGGCATGCTTTCAATTTTTACCTATGAGAGCTAGGCTTGATCTTTTAGGATGGGCGGAAGTTGATATTTTTGCGCATAGCTAACTTTAAAATTGGCTTTTAAATGGAGTTAATTATCGAAGTGAGAGGACAAAATGCTTGTACATTAGAGGCATTTTATCCTCTCATCTTTTCTGGTAAGAGTTATAATAAATTCTTAGTGCTATTTCATTTGAAGTTTAGACAATAAAAGTACTTTTGCGAATTCATATTTTTTATTTTGTAACAGCTTTTATTTGAAAAAAAAGCAATTTTGAGGAGAGGCTGGAAACATACGGTAGGTTGGAAGACTTAAATCTCTGAAACCGGTATACAGCCTCATTGGAGGAGAATATGAAGGCGTAAATGTAAAAACCAAATCTCATCTTTACCATCATTTTTAATTCTGCTTTACGACTTTCAAAAGTATCTAAAGCAATGTCTGTTAAATAATAGAGATTACGCATTGCCTCATGGTTTTGTTTCTCACATTTTTTAATGGATTTACGTTCTTCATGTAAAACAGAACGCTCTAAACGGAATATATTTCTGTTGCTAATTCATGTGCTTTTTTTTTAAGAAACCGACACCCAAGCCCATTTTACGGCGGCGCTTATGAATGGTATAACGGTAAACGCCTTCAATATGATATAAAATTCGTTGAGCACTCCCATCTTTACGCTTATAGAACAAGCCGCTACCATCACACACTTTGCCAACTTCGGATATTGTTTAGTCCTTGGCACTTGAGACGGTTCATAAGAGGCATTTTTAGTCTTTTCTTTAGTGTTTTTTATCTACACGGTTTTCCTCACGTGTAACATGCAATCAAATGGTTTTGATTGATCCAACATGAAAAAGATTGGGAATGAGAGAATCTTATGCTATTGAGAGTTCTCATTCAATATGAATAATGCTAAACTATCACTATAAATCAATACATTATATGATTAATGTATAAAAATAACCACGATTATACTGAACAATACAAAGAACGACTCCTAGAAAACTGTGCTAGAAACAAGTCAGCAAGAGCGCTTTTGACTAAGCCAAAATGTTGCAATAGCTTTTGCATTTAAACAGATTCGTAAGAATCCTCCCCTTCTTCAAGAGTTTTATCCATATATAAACCTCATTTATGATGTGTAAGCGAATAAATTTACTAATGTATAATGAACATGTTTGAAATGAGAGAATATTCTGATATTCGAGGGGCTCATTTTGTGTGAAGAAATATAAATTATATTTATAAATCAATATGTTGATGTGAAGTTCGTATAGTTTGTTATTTTCAGATGATACTTCGTGTCTTTATTTATTACTCAATAAGTGATTTCTATGTTGGCAGAGCAGGACAATTTGCTTTTATTTTAAAATCAAAATGCTCCCAAGCTTTATTTTTAAGGATTTTCACTTTTTCTCTATAAACATATTATTTTTCTCTAGAAATTTGCAATGAAGGCACTAGATAAAATCCATTATGGATATTTAATAAGGTTAAATTTATGAACATAAAATATTTTATTACAGCGTTTGCTACTTTTGCTTCAATCTCTATCGCTCAGGGTGCGAGTTTTTTAGCGTCTCAAAACTTTATACAGAGAGCATCTTCGGCTGTTCCTCCAATAGGTCTTTTTTCTAGTGAACAGCTTCGCAAGGTTTTATCTGAAGTTTTTCAAATAGAATTTTCTTGTATAAATAACAGCGAATGCATAACAGCAGCTAAGTTAGTACCTGTGTCACATTCTGGTAAAAAAAGAGGATATAATTCCAAAAAAGGACTAGGGAAAAGAGGGCGGACAAACCTATTTACACGAAGTCCAATGAGTTTTTAAAAAGTAAGAAAACAACATTGATAGGTGTAACATATGCTCGAGAATTGAAGAAAGAAGATATTATCACTTGAAAACAGGGGGGAGAAATTTGTGTAAAGGGTGTTATGATTGTGAACAGTGAGAATGAAGAGTACTGTTCGGAAAAGATATGAGCAGGAATTTCAGTGGAAGAATAATACTGTATAATAGCAATCAGTCATTACAAAATTCGTGGGTTTAGATGAATATAGCTTAGAGATTTGGGGTTGTTTTTTATGCCGTAAATATCATCATTTTAAGTGTGATTATATAAGGCATGTAAAACGCTATTGAGTTTCATACTTACGTGCGCTTGTTTTAAAGAAACATTTCTCAATGCTCCCAAACCCATTTCGCGACGCCATTTATGAAGGGTATAATGGTAAATCCAGTGAGTGCTCCCCTCTTTACACTTATGAAGAGGGAAAGCCAGCATTCATCACACACTTTACTAGCTCTCAATGTTGTGACAGCCTTTGGTATGTGAAACTCTTCATAAGAGGCGTTCTTGTTCTTTCTTGTACAGTTTTTATCTACACGGCTTTTCCTGCTTGTAATGTGCAAGCGAATGGTTTTGATTGATTGTAATATGCAACCGGTTTGGAATAAGAGAATCTTATGATATTCCGGTTTCTTATTCAATATACGAAACGATGAATTATGTTTATAATCAATATATTGTTCGACTTAGATCTAAAAATATTTTTTATTTATCTATGATTCAATATCAGATATTTTTTCTGCCAAATTGTTTGCTCAATTAATGCTTTTCAAAGCAAAGTTTGGTGTGAAAACTTTAAGAAAGATCTTCTCTCATCTTTTTTGCTTTAGGAAGAGTTTTAATATAGATTTTAGCATTTATCATACCAGTTGCCTGTCTTGAGGTATTTTTTACAGTTTAGTTTATAAAAGAGTATGAATATAGAGAGCCTACAAATAAGACAGAAACTCTGAAAAAGAATTTCTATGAGGTTCAGATAAGCAAAAAATGGTAAATATTTTAAAAACAATAATTGCCTAAAGTAAAAACAAAGAGCAAGCAAATTGTATGTGATCTTGTTTAAATCCGTAGATTGTTGGAAGCCTTGTTTATGTGCGGTACAAGTTTATGTATAATATAAGCATCCTTTTTATGAAAAAACAAATACATAGTCTTCACATTTGGTCATGCTAAGGATGAAGGTAAAAACATTATTTGTATAAATTTAAATAGAACGATTGCATTTGACTGTTCTTGATATTGAAAACATTCATAAGTGACATTTTTAGTTTTTTAACGGTCTCACATACTTGCTCGTTTGTGATGTATGGAGGGATGATTTTTGTTGTTTGAATATACAATGGTCTAAGATAAAGCATTTGAATTTAATATAAAAGGATAATTTTTCATGAGACAAGAGCACATGCTTTCCACGGTGATAACTCAGATATTTTTAAAAAATTTATAAAGACGAGCAAATGTGACGAGAGAAAATCATTTGTGCATTGGCATAGTTTAATTCTTATTTATTACAGATCAAGCAATTCAGGATGCTTTCATTGGCGTTTTGTTTTTTTATGAGTGTATCATTTTTGCTACAGATATCTGAAGTTTGGGCTCTATATGAAAGGATGTGTTCAAATAAATATTCAGCTATGGAGAAAAAATATGAATATGAAATGGTTAATAACAGCTTCTGCTTTCGCTTTTGTTTCAGTTTCAGCGGCGCAAGCAGCAGATGTTATTGTTTCCCCGAGTCCAACACCTGTTGCTCCCGTTATTGTTGCTCCAACTTTTTCTTGGACAGGTTTCTACCTTGGTGGGCAGCTTGGTGGTTTTTCGGGTAAAACGAAGATGGATATTCTTGCTCGTGGAAAAAAGATTCCAGTAAGTGACGATTATTTACCTAAACTATCTGGTTTCATGGGGGGGCTTTACGCAGGTTCCAATGTTGATCTTGGCAATGGCCTTATTTTAGGTGTTGATACAGATATCATGTGGTCTAGTAAAGATGACACGAAGACAGGAAAAACATATGTTATTGTTCCAGAGCACATCAATTATATTAAGAAGATATTAACAGAATCTGGAATTAATATTGGTAAAGATGCGCTTGAACCTGGTGCTAAACGAACCCACAGTTTCACTTTTAAAGAAAAGTGGGCTGGTGCGACACGTGTACGTATTGGTTTTGCAGCTGAACGTATTATGCCTTATGTTGCTGGTGGTATCGCTTATACACAGCTTCAAGATAGTGCATCGATTTCAATAACAGAAAAAGATTCAGATAAAATAATAGCTTCTGGTACCTTGTCTGATGAAACAAAGACCTTTGTTGGTTATACCCTTGGTGCTGGTGTTGATTTAGCAATGACCAATAACGTTATTGTCCGTGCAGAATATCGTTACTCTGATTTTGGTAAAAAGAAATTCTCAAATGATAAATATGAGACCTCTTACAAAACCAATGATTTCCGAGTGGGTGTTGCTTACAAATTTTAACAGATGGCAAGTTAAATAACAGAGGCTCTGTCAAAGACAGAGCCTCTGTTATTCTCTGTTGCTATATTATCACACAACACATAATTTTTTATGTATATGAAAAGATATTATTCAGATTTTCTTAAAAAAAATCATAAACAATAAACCAGAATTACATTTAAGATCAATAAGTTATTTATATATACAATTTGTAATTTCTCATACAAAATCAAGCTATGAAGCGATTTTGTCTGGGATGTGCCCTCCATTTTCTGTGACTGTATCATTTTTACTACAGCTTTTCTTTCTGTAATCTTGTAGCACTGTGCTCGTAAATAAATTAGGAGCAAAGTTTATGAATATAAAATCTTTAGTAACAACTTCTGTTATCGCTATGGCAGCAGCTTCTGCAGCACAAGCTGCTGATGTTATCATCCCTCGTGAAACAGCCCCAGCAGTCATCGCAGCCCCTTCATTTGCTTGGACAGGCTTTTATATCGGTGGTCAAGTTGGTAACTTTTCAAGTAAAGTTGATGCATTTGATTCAGAAACAAACAAGAAAATTACAGACAAAGATTTAACACCTAAGCCTTCCGGTTTCATGGGTGGTATTTATGTAGGTTCCAACGTAGATCTTGGAAATGGTCTGATTTTAGGTGTTGAAACTGATGCAGTCTGGGCAGACCGCGAAGAATCAAAAGTGCATTCAGAAGTTATTGGGGACGAAAAGCTTGAAGCTTTCAAAGCTAAGCTTGAAGCAGCTAAAGTTACATTTACTTCAGAAAATAAGGATATCGCGAAGGATGATAAGCGTATAGATAGCGCCTCTATAAAAGAAAAATGGTCTGGTGCTACACGCGTTCGCATTGGTTTTGCAGCAGTTGATCGCATTATGCCTTATTTCGCTGGTGGTATTGCTTATACGCAGCTGCAATCAACCCATTCTGTTAAGGTAATGGCAAAAGCTGATGGTGTCGAAATCGCTTCTGCTAAATTTCTTGATAAAACAAAAACGATGGTTGGCTTCACTGTAGGTGGTGGTGTTGATTTTGCAATGACAGATAATGTTCTGTTGCGTGCAGAATATCGTTACGCAGACTTTGGTAAAAAAGCATTTGTAAAGGATGAGGATAAAACAGCTTACAAAACCAATGATTTCCGTGTTGGCGTTGCATACAAATTCTAATTTCGTAAACAACGAAATAAACTTTTAAGAGGCTCTGTCAAAGACAGAGCCTCTATTATTTTCTGTTGTTATATTATTACACATTTCATATTTATTGGAGGTGGAAAAGATATTATTCAGATTGCCTTAAAAAGATTTTTATAAACGACAGGCAATAATTACGCGCTAAATCAATGACTTATGCGCACTTGTAACTTACAATTTTTTGTGAAAAGGGAAGTTATGAAATGATTTTATCTTGGGTGCATCTTTCGTTTCCTATGATTGTATCATGTTGACTACAGTATTTCTTCGCTTAATCGTATAACACCGTGCTCATAAATAAATGAGGAGCAAAGTTTACGTATATAAAATCTTTAGTCACAACTTCTATTATCACTATGGCAGCAGCTTCTGCAGCACAAGCTTCTGATATTATCATTCTTCGTGAAAAAGCCCCAGCAGTTATCATAGCTCTTTCGTTTTCTTGGACAGATTTTTATATCGGTGGTCAAGTTGGCAACTTTTCAAGTCAAAGTTGATGTATTTGATTTAGAGACAAAAGAAAAAACTTTAGATAAATATGGACTACCGAAGCCTTCAGGTTTCATGGTGGTATTGATTTAGGTTCTAACGTAGATCTTGGAAATTTCCTCATTCTAGGTGTTGAAACCGATGCAATTTGGGCAGACCGAGGAGAGACGAAGACGGTCTCAAAGATTCTTGCGATTGATGAATTTAATGATTTTAATGATGAATTTGAAGATGCTGGTGTTACATTGGATGAAAATGAAAAGTTTCAAAAGGGTGACACAGTAGTGTATCGCATTGGTTTCAAAGAAAAATGGTTTGGTGCAACACGGGTTCGTGTTGGTTTTTTCGTCGCTGACCGCATTATGTCTTATGTTGCCAGTGGGATGTCCTGTGTGCAAATACAAGGTGTTGGTAAAGTTTCAGAAACAAAAAAGTTGGCAAATGGTATGCCAAGTGAAGCAGTTTCTGCTACGGTATTTGATAAAACAAAAACGATGGTGAGTTTCACCCTTGGTGGTGGTACGGATTTTGCGATGACAGATCATATTCTGCTTCGTGCGCAATACCGTTACTCAGACTTTGGTAAGAAGGAATGTAAAAAGGATTATCTTAAACTAGTCCACAAAAGCAATGACTTTCGTGTAGGTATCGCTTACAAGTTCTAATTTCATCAAAAGTGCGATTATGAATAAAAAGTATTAATAAAAAATTAAATTTTCAAGAGATTTTGACTTAGACAAAAACGCTGTTTTTCTGGTTTTTTATTTGTATAATTGTGACATTTTTACTACAGCTTTTCTATCTATAATCTTGTAAGGTCATTTATAGTTAATTTAGGAGCAAAATTATGAATACAAAATCTTTAATAGCGACTTCTGTTGCCGCTTTAATTTCAGCTTCTGCAGCACAAGCTGCTGATGTGGTGATCCCTCATGAAGTCGCACCAGCAGTTATTGCAGCAGCCCCTTCGTTTTCTTGGACGGGTTTTTATCTTGGTGGTCAAGTTGGCAACTTTTCGAGTAAAACTAAAGTAACTATTCCAGGAAAAGACAAAGAACTTGTCAAAAAAGATAACACACCTAGCCCTTCTGGTTTCATGGGTGGTATTTATGCCGGATCTAACGTAGACCTTGGAAATGGTCTCATTCTCGGTGTAGAAACCGATGCAGTTTGGGCAGACCGTGAAGAATCAAAAAAAGCCCGTGAATTGACTCTTACTGCACAAGAGGCAGAAAATTTTAATGCTGCCCTTGAAAAAGCTAAGGTTGGGTTAGAAGGTCCACAACAGTTTCAAAAAGATGACAAGGTAACAGAAATGCACAGTTACAAAGAAAAATGGTCTGGTGCTACACGGGTTCGTATCGGTTTTGCTGCTGTTGTTGACCGTATTATGCCTTATGTTGCTGGTGGTGTTGCCTATGCGCAGGTACAGGGTATTCAATCCGTTGCAGGAAAAGGAAAGAGACCTAAAGTTGTGCAGAAAGCTGACGGGAATGAACATGGGCCAGAAGCAGGCGCTACGCAAGATGTAGATTTGACTGGTGGTACTTGGGCTGATGACACGAAGACAATGCTTGGTTTCACTATTGGTGGTGGAGTTGACTTTGCAATGACAGACAACGTTCTCTTACGTGCAGAATACCGTTACTCCGATTTTGGTAAAAAGAAATTCGCAAACGATACACGTGAATTCAATTACAAAACCAATGATTTCCGTGTAGGTGTCGCTTACAAATTCTAATTTCGTAAAATGAAATTAGATGCATAAAAAATACTAGGGCCTCGTTTAACGGGGCCTTTATTTTATCAGTTCTCTATTCTGTCTCTCTTAATCCCTTCTATTTTTGTTTGTATCATTTTGCGCCATAAGATTTTAAAGAAAAAAGTTTTATATTATAGAGGGCGAATTGGTGGTATACATCAGTTTTATAGCTACTGATTACATCAAATCTTATATCACGGCTATCATTTTACGCCTAAGTGAAAAATATTCAATTAATCTCAGAAATAGGAAAAGGTCATGACCAGTGATTAATTTTATTCTGCATATTCCAGATTAGAGCGAGCGTATTGCGTATATCTGTTGGAGTAATCTTTGGAAAATACAGTCTCATTGGGGAATAATATGAAGATGTAAAGATAGAAACCAGTTTCCAACTTTACCATCTTCTTTTAATTTAGCTTTATGATTTTCAAAAGCATTTAGAGCAATGTCTTTTAAATAATGAAAATGAAGATGACGCATTGTCTTGCCTTTTTATTTATTGCATTCTTTTTATGGGATCATATTCCTCATGCAAAACAGAACGCCCCAAACGCAATACACTTTTTGTTATGTATTCACACATTTGTTTTAAAGAAATATTTTTCAAAGTACATCAAGCCCACTTCATGTCAGTATCCGTGAGTGATATAAGACGGTAAAGCCTCCCAGTGAAATAATATAAAATCTACAGAGCACCACTATCTTTACACGCTTAATAAAAAGAGCAAGCTAGCACCATTATACACTTTGCCAGCCACCAATGGTGTGGACAGATCTTGGCTGTTAAAAGCTTTCATAAGAGGCATTTTTAGTCTTATCTTTAATGTTTTTATCTAGGCTGCTCTTTCTACTTGTGGTATACAAGAGATATGGTTTTGATTAATACAACATGGAACAGGTTTTAAACGATAGAATCCTACAGTATTAGTTTTTTCATTCAACATGAAAACAATAAGTTATCCTTATAAATCACAAAGTGATATTGCTGGATGAAGATGTTTATGTAAAGAATCTAAAAGTTTTTTGTGAGTGTTTGAATAAGTCCTTTGTTTTTCTTAATTTTGAATACAAAATATTATTGCTAAAGCACTAAAATAGATCATGCTTATAAATAGATCAAACTTTAATGGCGCTTGGTTTTAAAAAGGCAATATTTGATTTTACTGTTTGCGCTGCCATTGATTTTGCAATAACAGATGATAGTTTATTGCATGCAGAAGACTGTTATTCAGATTTTGGTAAAAAAATTTATAAAGAATATTATCATTAACAGTTATGCGAAAATTTAATGAAAATGAATCCAACTTTAAGCCATATAATTTTAGTGTGATTTATTTTACAAATTCTCATTGAATACAAAATTAAAACTTTAAGAAGCCTTATTTTTCAAAAAATCTTTATTTTTTTGTGAGTGTGTTATTTTTACTACAGATCTTTCAAAAAAGATGCTCTATATATATTCCATTTTGGATATTTGGAGAGATTTTATGAATACGAAACGTTTAATAACAGCGTCTATTTTTTCTTTAATTTCAGCGTCTACAGCGCTAGCTGCTGATGTTATGATTCCTCATCAGTCAGCATCATCGACTTCTTCTACCATTGTTGCGCCTACTTTTTCATGGACAGGTCTTTATTTAGGTGTCCAAGCTGGTGGTTTTTCGAGCAAAGCTGATATGGCTCTTTTTGATAAAGAAAAGAGTTTGCCACTAAATAAAGAGTTCTCTCCTAAACTTTCAGGTTTTGTAGGTGGTTTTTATGCAGGTTCTAATATTGATCTCGGTGATAACTTTATTTTTGGCATCGATACGGATTTAATGATATCTAGAAAAAAATACACAAAGACCATTACCATAGGTACGGCTGATAACGCTACAGTAGAAAATGCCGTCGTAAGATCCCGTAGATCCGCAAACCCACAAACGCTTTCAACCCCACAAGCAATAACGTCAACAGGAACACAAACACAAAAAAACGTCTCAGGAACACCTGCAGGTACAAGAACTACAACAGGAGAGACATCAACAGCAGGATCTGCGTCAGGAAAATCCGCTGCAACGCAATCCAGTCAAGCACCAGCTAGATCATTAAATGCAGTTCAACAACCACAAGCAGGAGCAGCACAATCAAATCGATCAGCAACAACTGGAAATTCTGGGAACGTTAATTCGACAGCAGAAAAAACAGTGGCGGTGGGGGTACAAAATCCAGGAGTTTCAACACCATCATCAAAAACGCCAGCTGCATCGTCAGTAGCACAATCAGCCTCCTCCAGACAGGAGGTGAGATCAGTGCAATCGCCATCGTCCTCATTGGGAAGATCAAATACAGGAGGGGCATCGGTAGGTGAGGTAAGTAGATCACAGCCAGTTGCTATAAAACCTGCGTCCTCTACCCCATCAACAGGAACAGAAGCAAGTCAGCCAGCAGCAAAAGCACCTACATTGGTACAATCATCATCGCAACCATCAGCAGCAGAAAAAACAATCCCGAGCGGACCACTTGTACTCGCGAGGTCAGGATCATCCGGATCAGCAAAAGCTTCCAATGAAACAAGTGGAGCCCAAGGTCATCATAGTGCTTATCATGGTAGCGGAAATGCTAGTCTGCATGGTGCATCTCATGGTCGACAGAACATGGCTGGGCACGGTGCACGGCATGGTGCACAAAGTACGCAAGTAGCGGATAAGAACGATTCCAGTGTATATGGTATAGAACAAATGAAAAGGGTGGCTTCTGAACTTGGTCTTGATCAAGAGGATGAAGTTAAAACTTTAAATCATACTTTCAAACAAAATTGGGGTGGTGCTACACGGGTACGTATTGGTTTTGCTGCTGATCGTTTTATGCCTTATCTTGCTGGTGGTATTGCTTATGGGCAGTTCCAAGACACTGTATCAATATCCGTTAAGGATGAGGATGGAGGAGTCGTTTCTTCTAAGAACTTAGCTGATGAAACAAAAACCATGATTGGTTACACACTTGGTGGTGGCGTTGATTTCTCGGTTCTGGATAATGTGATTGTACGTGCAGAATATCGTTACTCTGATTTTGGTAAAAAGAAATTTGTAAAGGAAAAATTTGAGGTTAACTACAAAACCAATGATTTCCGTGTTGGTGTAGCTTATAAATTCTAATTTTTAAAAGAGTAAATTTCTAAAAGGCTCCACGGTCAGTGGAGCCTCTATTTTTTTAAAAATCACTTTTTGGTTTCTTTTCTTGTGAATTTCATGATAAAGCCCATAGAGTGTGATGATATATTTTCCTGATCGCTGCTTAATACGAATGATAAGCTCGGCTTTCCCTATAGATAAAACCAGAGTTGTAGGGTTCAGGGAAGTTATGAAAAAATGAAATCGTAAAAGTGGACAGGAATATTTCACAATGAATGTGAAAAATGAAACTATAGATTATTCAAAAACTCTTTATCTTCCACAGACAAATTTTCCTATGCGTGCAGGGCTTCCGCAAAAAGAGCTTGAATTGATGGCGCGTTGGGAAAATATCGGGCTTTATGAGCAATTGCGCCAACAAGCAAAAGATCGTCCATTTTATATTCTTCATGATGGTCCACCTTATGCAAATGGTCATATTCATATCGGGCATGCTTTAAACAAAGTTCTAAAGGATGTGGTTGTCCGTTCATTCCAAATGCGCGGTTTTAATGCAAATTATGTACCTGGTTGGGATTGCCATGGGCTTCCAATTGAATGGAAAATTGAAGAAAAATATCGAGCACAAGGAAAAAATAAGGATGAGGTACCTCTTAACGAGTTTCGTCAAGAATGCCGTGAATTTGCACAGCATTGGGTAACCGTTCAGAGTGAAGAATTTAAACGCCTTGGTGTCGTGGGAGATTTTAACACGCCTTATACTACAATGGCTTTTCATGCAGAAGCACGCATTGCCAGTGAATTGATAAAATTTGCTATGTCAGATCAGATTTATCGTGGTTCCAAGCCGGTGATGTGGTCTGTTGTAGAGCGTACGGCTTTGGCAGAGGCTGAGATTGAATATCATGATCATGAATCAGAGGTGATTTGGGTTAAGTTTCCTGTTTTTGAAGCAAATTCTGATGATTTATACGGTGCGTATGTCGTCATTTGGACAACAACACCGTGGACAATTCCTGCTAACCGTGCAGTGAGTTATTCTTCGCAGATTTCTTATGGTATTTACGAAGTTGAAAGTGCTGAAAATGATTTTGGTCCTCAAGTGGGAGAAAAGCTTCTCTTTGCAGACGCTTTAGCGATGAGTTGTGCAGA
Organism: Bartonella sp. OT172YNZD; assembly: GCF_042193725.1. Lineage (NCBI taxonomy): Bacteria > Pseudomonadati > Pseudomonadota > Alphaproteobacteria > Hyphomicrobiales > Bartonellaceae > Bartonella > Bartonella sp. OT172YNZD. The sequence goes on from NZ_JBHILZ010000003.1 coordinate 124,542, forward strand.
AAAAGCCAAACTTGTTTTGAAGCGTTTGCGTGTTATTTCTGCTGAAGAATTGAAAGCTCTTGTTCTTTCTCATCCACTCAAAGGTTTAGCTGGAGGGTATAATTATAAAATTGCACTGCTGGAGGGGGCGCATGTGACAGAGAGTGCTGGTACAGGGTTTGTCCATACAGCACCAAGCCATGGGCGTGAGGACTTTGAAATTTGGAATGATTATAAGTCCTTACTGGAGCAAGCAGGGATTGATTCATCTATACCGTTTCCTGTTGATGATGCAGGGTTCTATACGAAAGATGTTCCAGGTTTTGGACCAGATCGTGAAGGAGGACCTGCACGTGTGATTGATGATAATGGAAAAATGGGTGATGCCAATAAAGAGGTCATTAACGCTTTAATTAAAGCAGATCGATTGTTTGCACGGGGGCGTTTAAAGCATTCCTATCCCCATAGTTGGCGTTCAAAAAAACCCGTTATTTTTCGCAATACACCGCAATGGTTTATTTCAATGGATAAAGATTTTGGGGATGGTTCAACTTTACGTAGTCGGGCTTTGGAAGCTGTTTCCAAAACGCGTTTTGTGCCGTCTTCTGGGCAAAACCGCCTAGCTTCTATGATAGAAGATCGTCCTGATTGGGTTCTTTCTCGTCAGCGTTCTTGGGGGGTTCCTATTTGTATTTTTGCGAATGAGGATGGTGTTATTCTAAAAGATGAAGGTGTGAACAAGCGTATTTTACGGGCTTTTGAAGCAGAAGGGGCAGATGCATGGTTTTCTGAAGGAGCACGTGAACGTTTTTTAGGTGAGCGTGCACATGAGCCTTGGGTACAGGTTTATGATATTTTGGATGTTTGGTTTGATTCTGGAGCAAGCCATAGCTTTGTGTTAGAAGATCGGGCTGATTTGAAATGGCCTGCTGATGTTTATTTTGAAGGTTCAGATCAACATCGCGGATGGTTCCAATCTTCTCTTTTGGAAAGCTGTGGTACGCGTGCTTGCTCTCCCTATAAGGCAGTGATCACACACGGTTTTACTTTGGATGAGAATGGTAAGAAAATGTCTAAATCTTTAGGCAATACGGTTGTTCCGCAAGAGATCATTAAAACATCTGGAGCTGATATTTTTCGTCTCTGGGTTATGACAACTGATTATTGGGAAGATCAGCGTTTAGGAAAAAAAATCCTTCAAACAAATGTGGATTCATATCGTAAACTACGCAATGCAATTCGTTGGATGCTTGGAACTTTAGCACATGATGATGGAGAAGAAATATCTTATGGTGCACTGCCGGATCTTGAAAAATTTATATTGCATAGGCTTTTTGAACTTGATCAGTTGATTAATCGCGCTTACGATGAATTTGATTTTAAAAAGATTATGCGTGCATTATTGGATTTTTCAATCATTGAGTTATCGTCATTTTATTTTGATATCCGCAAGGATTCTCTTTATTGTGATGCGCCTTCATCAAAAAAGCGCAAGTCCTCCTTGCAGGTTGTCCGTGAGATTTTTGAGCGTATGGTAACATGGCTTGCTCCAATGTTGCCTTTTACTATGGAGGAAGCTTGGTTAGAGCGTTACCCAGAAAGCCAATCGGTGCATTTGGAACAATTTCGCTCTGTACCAGAAGAATGGCAAAATCAATCTTTGTCTGAGCATTGGAAAAAAATTCGGCAGGTCCGTAAAGTTGTTACAGGTGCTTTAGAGCTTGAACGCGTTGATAAGCGTATTGGGTCCTCGTTAGAAGCCGCTCCTATTGTTTTTATTTCCAATCCGACTTTACGAGAAGCATTAGAAAATGTGGATATGGCAGAGGTCTGTATTACCAGTGCACTCACAATTACGCAGGATACAATACCTTCCGATGCTTTTACTTTGAATGATGTTGAAGGTGTTGGTGTATATCCAGAGAAGGCATTAGGAAAAAAATGTGCTCGATCATGGCGTTATACACAAGATGTTGGGAGTGATCCAGCTTATCCGGATGTATCTGCTCGTGATGCAGCTGCTTTGCGTGAATTACAGATTCTTGGCAAGATTTAAAATTTTAGATCAAAGGAAAGAAATGCAAGTAAATTTCTCATATTGATGAATATAGTTTTTTGTGGTACGGAAAAATTCCGTTGTTTTATCTGCAGGGGGGAATTTGTGTATGGACCGTTCTCTCATAAATAACGGGAATACTAATTAGCCATATACTTAGGAAATGGAATAGGCAGTGAGAAAACGTGAAATAAAAATATTTCCAATAGGAATTTTAGGGATGTGCTTTGTTTTAACGGGATGCAATTTATCCGCTCCTACCTATGGTACCAATAAACCAGTTTCGATACAGTTTTTTGAAGATGTTGCTAATATTACTTCATTAACACCAACAAATAACAGCAGCCAGATTGTTATGAAACCTCATCCAAAACTTGTAATGCCAAGCCCGAGTTCGCGCAGATTTTTACCGATGCCTCAACAAGATAGATCTGTCAATGAAATAGCAGCATTGAAGAAGCATCAAGGAAATACTTCTTTTCTTCACAAAGGATCATCAGTTAATGGCGCTGGTTCAGAAAACCCTTCACAGTTGAATGCGAAGCAACGCCAGGAATATTTACGTCGTCAGAGAGCGCAAGTTGGCAGTTCAAAATACCGTCGCTATCTCACTGAACCACCTTTAAGTTATCGCCAACCGGCAAAAACTGCACCTATTGGTCGATAGGGAAAAGACAAAATATTTAAAGTAAAGTATTTTCCCAATTACTTATGATACCAAGCTCTCATTTACGCACAGTTATAATGCTGCTATAAGAGGGATGTTATTCTCATGAAATAGCAATATAATAACAGCATTGAGAGAGTCCTTATGCGTTTCCTAACAAGAAACATTTCTCAAGCTCATTTTACAACATCGCTCATGTAGATAGTATAACGTAAAATCTATTGTGCTCCAACATCTTTATGCTTAGGAATAGAGAAAGCTGATACCATCATTTGATTTTCAGACTCCAATGTTGCGACAATTCTTGCATTTGAGAGCCTTTATAAGGGACATTTTTAGTCTTTTCTAAATCATTCTTTATCCAGACGATAATCCCGCTTATGATATACAAGAAAGTGATTTTTATTGATTCAATGTCATTTGAAATGAGAGTATATCTACGATATTTTGAACTTTATATTTTATATACAAAATAATGAATTATTCTTATGAATGAGTGTATCATCTAATAGAAGCAATATGCTGTATTAAAAGAGAGAAAAATTTTTCGAAATAGCTTTAGCTATATATATCAGAAGAATTAATAGTCTTTTTTAAGAAATAGGATAGTTTTTAAAGAGTGAAAGTTATGGAAGAAGAATTGTTTTTAGTATCGCTTTTGTACAAAAAAATCTTTAAGTAATTGAGCAGCTTCTTTTTCTTTAAAACCAGAATAAATTTCAGGTTTGTGATGACAGGTTGGTTGCTGATAAAAACGTGGACCATTTTCTATGGCACCTCCTTTGGGATCATTTGTTGCGTAATAGAGACGTCGTATGCGTGCAAATGAAATGGCAGCAGCACACATAGCACAAGGTTCAAGTGTTACATAAAGATCGCAATCAGGAAGTCTTTCGCTTTGCAATGTTTCGCAAGCCATACGGATTGCGCGCATTTCTGCGTGTCCTGTAGGGTCATATGCAGATTTTATAAAGTTACCAGCACGTGCAATAATAGCTTTTCCACGTGTAATAACAGCACCTACGGGAACTTCGTTTTTTTTTGCAGCCCATTGAGCTTCTAAAAGGGCTATTTCCATGGGCGTCAAAGTCATAATATTCTTTTTACTGAAGGTATAGAAAATCTAAAGGTTATCTCGATAAGAAATGCGATGGAATGAATAATTTATTACGCTTTTATAATGAAAAGAATACCTCTATTTTTTAAATGTTTAAAACAAACTTGCAAGGCAACAGATACATTATTGTCGTTAAAGGATAGAAAATGATAAATGATTATGCTACTTCCTTTTTCAGGATAAGCGGTATGGTGTATGTGAATAATTTTCTGAACATACTGGCAAAGATTGGTTTGAAACGCAAATGAATGAAAATAATGAGAGTGAACGAATTGCTAAAAGGTTAGCGCGTGCTGGTGTTGCTTCGCGTCGAGATGCAGAAATGATGATTGTTGCAGGTCGTGTTTCTGTGAATGGTGCAGTCGTGACAACGCCTGCTTTTAATGTTAGCCGCTCTGATGTTATTAAAGTTGATGGCAGACCTTTACCTCCTATAGAACGAACGCGTTTATGGCTTTACCATAAGCCAGCAGGCCTTGTCACCACGAACCGTGATCCTGAGGGCAGACCTACAGTATTTAGTAATTTACCAAAAGGAATGCCGCGTGTTCTTTCTGTTGGAAGGCTTGACATTAACACGGAAGGGCTTTTGCTTTTAACCAATGATGGTGGTTTAGCGCGTGTATTAGAGCTTCCTATAACAGGATGGGTCCGCAAATATCGCGTCCGTGCTCATGGAAGAGTAAAGAAGAGCGCACTGGATAACCTTAAAAATGGTATTGCGATTAATGGTATTTTTTATGGTTCGATTGAAGCATCAATTGAACGTGAACAGGGATCTAATATATGGCTTTCTGTCGCTTTGCGTGAAGGAAAAAATCGTGAAATAAAGAATGTTTTGGGAGCATTAGGATTATCAGTTAATCGATTAATACGTGTATCGTATGGTCCATTTCATCTTTCTGATTTAGAAGAAGGAGCTGTGCAAGAGTTAAAAGGGCGGATGTTACGAGATCAGTTGGGGGAGCGTTTGATTATGCAAGCCAATGCAGATTTTGATGCTCCTATTCTTAAGCCATTTTCAAATTCTGTAGTTGTTGCAGAAAAGCAGAGCCAGAAAAATCTTTCTGTTGCAAATGATGGTTGGGTTTTTTCAAGTGAGAAGGTGATACGGCGCCGACCAAGAGAGGGTTCTGTTGAAGATAGTCGCACACGATTAAGTACAAAGTCTCATGAGAATGTAAAGAAGGAGAAAAGTGAGGAAGGAAAAGCAGAGCGTTTTCTACCGCGTTCTCGCCGTGCTAATGTTTGGATGGCTCCTGGTGCACGTCCGCAGAGTACACGTAGAAAGCCTTATAGTGAGGAGAAATCGCATGATCATAAGAGCGATTTGGATGGTAGAAAATCCTTTTATAGAGGCAAGAAAAAACTGAAAGAGAGTCCGTCACACAAAGAGAAAAGGGAAAGTTTTGTTCAAAAACGTGGCAAAACATCTTATGATGAGATGCATTCCTTTGGTAAGAAAGATCGCTTTTTAAAGGATAAAGAGAAAATGATAAAAAGTGGTCATGATGAGCATTCTTTTGAGAGAAAGAAAAAGGTAAAATCGTTTGGTGGTGCTATGAAAAAATCTAAACCACATCGGGATGGTGGAAAAACTTCGAAGCGATTTGGAGGTTCACGTGCGGATCATAGGCGGTAAATTTGCTGGGCGTGTTTTGTTTTCGCCTGTTAATCAGTCGATTCGCCCAACGAGTGATCGTACACGTGAAAGCCTTTTTAATATTCTTTCTAGCCGTGAAGAACAATTCTGGACCAATAAACGCGTTCTTGATCTTTTTGCTGGTACTGGTGCTTTAGGCATCGAAGCACTTTCACGTGGAGCAAAGGCGGCTGTTTTTGTTGAAAACTCGGTTGAGGGGCGTGGGTTGCTTCAAAAAAATATAGAAGCCTTTGAATTACAATCGATAGGACGGATTTTGCGTCGTGATGCAACCAAACTTGGCAATATTGGCACAATGCTTCCATTTGATGTTATCTGCGCTGATCCTCCCTATAGCCGGTGTTTAGGTGAACGTGCTTTCGTAGAAGCTTTGCGAGGGGGGTGGGCAAAAGCTGATACACTCTTCATACTTGAAGAAAAGAAAGATACAATGATTCATTTACCTGATGTCTTTTATCTAGACGATGAGCGTTTTTATGGTGAGACAGCAATACGCCTCTATAAATTACGATTGTTTACCTCTTGAGAAAGTTCTTGTTTTTACCCGGTAGGATGAAAAAAATGCTTCTTTACAATTTTCTTTATTTTATATGGTTTTTAAAAGGTTAAGCAGAAAGTAAATAAAAGATTCTAATTTTAAAGGAATTGATGAATTCTAATTTCATTATGTTTTTTGTCTCAATCTCTCATTTTTTTTTGAAGTTTTTTATAGCCCCACAAGCGAGTCTTTTACAATATACGCTTTTAATATAGAGAGACCATCTGTTCTTCTGTCTAGCCAAAAATTGCTTTGAGGTGTAATGCTATTAGACCTAAATTAGCAGTATGTATTGCTGCTAATTTTTGTAAGTTATGTGCTAATTTGTTAATTTCAGCTACATTAAAAGCGAAACGCATTGTCAAAGCTTTAGTGTATTATTAGCTTTACTACCGATGAATGTTTTTTCTCCAATAGGATATATATTTCACGACAACAGTTATGATACCTTTTTGTCTAATTTCTTTTGGCTACACATTAATCATCGACATCTCATTAGCAGCTGAAAGCTTTCAACTATGCAGTCTGCATTTCTATCCTAAATAGTGCGTAACTTTTATCTTTGTTATTGTATGAGATTAAAATAGATATTTTTTATTTAAGGTAGACAATATTATTCCATTTATACTGAACATTTGTGTATTTATTTTATTAGTATCGCTTGTTGATTTAACCATTATATTTCTAAGTAAAGCTGAAAATATTAAGTGTGGTATCGTTATTCCAGTTTTAAGAATAATTTTTTATTATTCTTTAGCAATAAAGCTAAATGATTTCTAAAACAGGGGAAATTATCATGTTTAAATGGATATATAGCGAGGAAATTAACACAGAAGCGAGTGCTGAGCAGATTTGGGCTATATGGGAAGATGTAGCATCATAGCCTTGTTGGGATAGTGAACTTGAGTGGGTAGAACTTTCTGGTCCTTTCAGAGAAGGAGCTATAGGACGATGAAACCTAAAAAGGTCCCCACAGTAACTTTTACACTTGATAAAGTTATAAGAAATGTTTTCTTTTCTGATTATTCTAAACTTCCTCTTACTCACATGAGTTTTGATCATGAATATATTTTTTCAACAAAATCTGATTTTTCAAATAACAAAATTCGTCATACTGTAACCATATCTGGTTTACTTTCTTCTTTCTTTGGAATGATTATTGGGTCAAAAATTAAGTTACACTTTCGTGATGCAATGATAGAAATGAACAGACGTGCTCTTACTGAAAACAAAATCATCTCGTAAGGCTGTGCATTTATAAAGAAGTTAATACCTTTACAAAGGTGCAGAAATCTTAGCCTTGTTAGAATGAAATCAGTTATGAGTATATAACAAATCGATGAGCTATGATCTGGTTTTTAGTTAGTCGTTGAAATCGAGTCAAATCATCTGAGAAAATTAACTGTTCACCGAAGATTTTGTAAAAGTCATTGAATTTTATTCAATATATAAAAGCTTATAAGGTGCACATTTTTATTGAAAATAAAAAAAGTTGTAGAAGCTGATTTCTGCTCTTGTGAATCTGTAGGTTGATATTGTCATGATATTTGCCAGTTTCTAATATTACGATAGTTTTTGATTTGAGAGCATTCATAAAAGGCATTTTGACTCCTTCTTAAATAGTTTTTATCAACATTCCCTCTATTCATGATGTGAGAGCGAATAGTTATGATTTCTTCAACATAAATAAGTTTAAAATGGAAAAAATTTAATGATATCTGATTCTTTTATGCAAATTACAAAACGATCAATTATCATTATAAATCAAAGTGTTTTTTTGATTAAAAGATGATGACTTTCTAGAGAGCACAGCTTTAAAAGGCTCTAAAGGATAAATAAGCACACTCTTAATTTCCGTAAAATTAATTTCGTATCATTGTATATATTTGGTTTAAAAGTTTTAAAAAGCGATTTTTTAAAATGCGTACAGATCCCAGTTTCTGCAAATATTTTTGTATTTGTTAAAACAATTATGAGCGATAAACGTGCCAAAATTAATTGGAAGAATACGCTTATTGCAGATTGAATTGGAAGATAGATACAACGCTGAGTTTCATATAAAAGGTTTGTTGATTATCGTTTTATGACAATATTATGCTTCTTTATTTTTTAATGGAAGGGAAAGAGGAAAGAGTATAGTTCTTAAATCAAAATCTATCCAGTATCTTAGGATTTGTGTTTTAGGAAAAAGAAGTTGGTCAAATTATGCCTGTTTAATAACAAAATAACTGATTAAGGATGACGCATGAAAAAATGAAATGCTTTCGATTAGTCGCATTAGAAACAAAAGAGAATGTTATGATTATAACTTATTTCTGATAAATATAAAAAATGAGTTCTTTGTGATATCACGTCCATGAGGGTAAAGAAGTTTATGGCTGCTCATTTTGTTTAAACCATAATGAAAGGAAAACTTTTTATTCCGTTTATGTTTTTTGTTTACAAGATTGCCACCTTATTATGAGAGAGTTTATAGAAGCAAAGAAGTATACACAAATATAAGGAATTTTCTTGATTCTTGCTTGGAAATTAAAGAATGCTATAGGAATGAAGGAAGTTATTTGACTATCCAGAGGACATAAGGCTTGTGACTTAGGTCATTTTATGCTTTTCGAATTTTTGAGGATTTTGACTTAAATTCAAGTGTTATTGCTAGGTCTTTTGTTGGTTGCCAAGTTTTCTGTTGATTTGATTGTCAGTACAGATTGGGTTATCTAAAATGATAAGAGGCAATGAGAAATCTTGAAATTAAAGAAATTTTACGACATATTGCGTCTTTTCATAAAGAAGCTAAAAAGGGAATTATTCGATGCATTAAAAGAAAAAAATGCATGAAATGTGCGTAATTTTATGGATAAACACACAAGAGTTATATTCTGATTTGTATAAATTTGTCAGAGTGCTTATCAATGTAAATAATAAAATATTTTAGGGAGTCTATAATGACTGACAAAAACCAGATTGAGAAAGCTGTTTCACTGGTTGAAGCAGCAAGGCGTTCTGGGGCAGATGCTGCTGATGCTGTTATTGTTCATGCTCATTCTACCAGTGTATCAGTTCGTTTTGGGAAAGTCGAATCAACAGAAGCAGCAGAGAACAATGATTTTACTCTAAGGGTTTTTGTTGGAAAAAAAGTAGCAAGTGTTTCTGCTAATTTAGCGTCTTATCCGCAAGAACTTGCGGAACGTGCTGTTGCGATGGCTAAAGCTTCTCCCGATAGTTTATTTGAAGGTTTGGCAGATAAAGAGTGTTTGGTTAAGCATCCTAAAGATCTTGATCTTTTTGATGATTTTGTGCCAAGCAGTCATTTTTTAACAGAAGATGCTTTAAAAACGGAGGCAGCAGCTCTTGATGTTAAAGGTGTAAGCAATTCTGGTGGCGCTGCAACAGCTTATGGCCGTAGTGGGTTTATTCTTGTGACCAGCGATGGTTTTTGTGGAGCTTATAGCTCCAGTTGCTTTTCACGTTCTTGTAGTGCTCTTGCAGGTGAAGGAACACAGATGGAGCGGGATTATGATTATACAACAGCCTTACATTTTTCTGATTTAGAGGCAGCAGAAACTGTTGGAAAGAATGCGGCGTTTGGTGCTGTTCGACGTTTGGGTGCAGTTCGTGCAGCGACTGGGGGCGTTGATGTTATTTTTAATCCGCGTACAGCTCGCGGAATTGCAGGGCATATCGCATCTATGGTCAATGGAGCTTCTGTGGCTCGTAAAACGAGTCTTTTACAGAATTTTCTAGGCAAGGAAGTAATGAAGCCTAATGTTAATATAACCGATCAACCTTTGCGATTACGTGGAAATGCTTCTCATCCTTTTGATGGAGAAGGGGTAGAGGGACAAACACTTAATATTATTGAAAATGGTATTTTAAAAAATTGGCTTCTTTCATCATCTACAGCACGTGAATTAGGACTTAAAACAAATGGACATGGTGCGCGTTCGGCATCATTAGTGCAGCCGACAAGTACAAATTTTGCTATTGAACCGGGTTTAGTATCGCCTTGCGATATGATAAAAGGTTTGCGAAATGGATTTTATGTGACCGAATTATTCGGTCATGGCATTGATTTTATTACTGGTCAGTATAGTCGTGGGGCTTCCGGTTTTTGGATTGAAAATGGTGAAATTACTTATCCGGTGAGTGAAGTAACGCTAGGTTCTGATTTGCTTCATATGTTAGCACATTTAACACCTGCCAATGATATTGATCGGCGTTATGGTACAGCGGCGCCAACGTTGTTAATTGAAGGGATGACACTTGCAGGAAAATAACACGCATCATTCTTCTGATTTAAATCTTTTGCGTGACGTTTGTCGAGAGGCAGGAGATTTAGTAATGCGGTATTTTGGATGCACGTTGGATGTTTGGATTAAAGAGGGTAATTCACTGGTCAGTGAGGCAGATCTTGCTGTTGATCATTTTTTGAAAGAGAAGCTTCTTGGAGCGCGTCCAAATTATGGATGGATTTCAGAAGAAACAAAAGATAATCGAGAACAACAAGGTTATGAACGCTTCTTTGTGGTTGATCCTATTGATGGAACACGAGGTTTTATTTCTGGCAGTCCTTATTGGTGTATTTCGGTTGCTATTATTGAGAATGGGCGTCCTATTGTGGGCGTTCTACAGTGTCCGGCTCAAGGAGATATTTATGCAGCTGTAACGGGTAGAGGGGCAACATTAAATGGAATAAAACTCCCTCGTTTAGCCTCCGGGGGGCATCGAAAATATAAAATTTCGCTTGATAAATCGCTCGCACAAAAATTACCAGATGATTTTCTTAATCGAGTCAGTCTTTACCATTATCTTCCTTCTCTTGCTTATCGTATTGTTCTTGTTGCTCAAGATGAAATTGATATCGTATTAGTTCGTCCGAATTGTCATGAATGGGATATTGCCGCTGCTGATCTTATTTTGCAGGAGTGTGGAGGGTGTTTTTTATCGCTTGATGCCCCTTTACTATCTTATGGAATTGAACCTTACCAATATGGACTTTTAATTGCTGGTAAAAATAATTGCTGTCAAGATATGATAGATGTTGTTCGTCAAACAAAGTTAGTTTAATCACGTAAAAGCGCGCTAAAATAATCTAAATGATATGGAGGCACATATGACTGAAACCAACGAAAAAAAACAATATTTACATCTTGTATTTGGTGGAGAATTAAAAAATCTTAACAGTAATCAATTTAAGAATCCTGATGATTTAGATGTGGTTGGTATTTTCTCAGATTATCAATCCGCTCAAGAAGCATGGCAGGCAAAAGCACAAAGTAGTGTCGATAATGCATTACAACGTTATTACATTGTAGATTTGCATCAGTTTCTTGATGCTGAGTTAGGCGATGCAGAATAAAGATTGAATATTTGGTCATTATAGCCTGTCGATTGCTTCACGCTTTTGTTTAGTCGTCTTTTTCATAGGTACGTTCTTCGGGGAAAATAGAACGCCGTAAAAAAGAATATGCTTGTTGTTTAAATTCATATGTTTTCTTAAGGAAACATCTCTCAAGGCGCCCAAGCCCAATTTCATAATGGTGTCCGTGCAAGGTATAAAATCCATTGTTGCACCACCATTTTTACGCTTAATAAAAATGCAAGACAGTTCTATCAACCTATTTACAACAGCAATATTATCATAACAGCTATCACTCGAAGTTTATGATTATATTGTGAATAGTCACTCTGCTCTTGAATGGGGTATAAGGCATTAATGCGTTAAGATTAATAAAAAGAGTAGCATTATTAATGATACCAATTACTACTTTGTTGAGATTATTAGCACTCCCTACTTATCAATAGGAATTTTTTCAACAGGTTATTACTGTAAGCTTAGAAACCATGAAAGTCGTTAGAAACTTACCAAAATTAAAAACTTAGAGAAACTGAATAGATTTATTAGGTTAACTTACCTTACCTCATAAGGGTTTCATGAGTACTCGTTTAAAACTACAATCTATAAGTTAATCATTTTGTATTGATTATATACAATCTTAAAAGGAATAATATATCATGCGATCTACTGAAAAGAGAGAATTTAAAATTGTGAAAACTCTTATTTAAATTGCTTTAATACTTGTAAGAAATTCTCTATTAAACAAGTTTAGATTTTTCTGGATTACATTTAAGAGATTATATCACAATTTAAAATGAGAACTCTATAACGTTCAAAAGTTTTTTTAAAAATTAGTTTTACATATTCAATTTTATTGAAATGAAATCATAGAGATTAAACTTCCTTTTAAACATATTTTATTTGTTGTATTTATGTAGGTTGTAATGTCTATATGGATTATTTTTTGAAAAATTGACAATACCTAATATATGTAAAAATAAGTTTTTTCTCTAAAATACTAACGTGCAAAATTAAAAGTCTCACTAAAATCATAAGAAGTATTTATTCAGTGAGCTGAAAAAAATTGATACAACCGATGTCATAGATTGTATAGTATTTATTACTATATTTTCAAAGTTATAATCGACTGAAATATAGTTTTGTTATTTTTGAGTAAGATTTTTTATAGGGTGCAGAATGAAGTGATAGAATCGATATAAGTGACAAAATTTCATTAAAAGAGATTTAAATAATGTGTATATGTTATTTTTATAGGAAAATTTAAAAAAATATGGCTATAAAATTGCGTTTTTTATCCTTTATGTATTGAATTTTCTCATGGGTGAAGCGTCTTTTATTCAAGATACGGATGATATTAAAAAAATATAGATGCAATCAATAGTGTTGATGAATTTTTTAACAAAATAAGCATATAGATAACTTAAAATAGCTAGATGAGGTGATTTTAAATGGTAGAATTAAAGGCACATACGGCTCTTTTAAGCTATCGGATGATTGGTTTTTGCTTATGTCCTGTTATTCCCTTTTATTTATTTTTTCGTGCTATTCGTGGAAAAGAAGAGTGGTGTCGCAAAAAAGAGCGTTTAGGTAAAAGTTCTCATATACGTCCCCAAGGTTCGTTAGTTTGGTTGCATGCAGCAAGTGTTGGAGAAACACTTGCACTTGTTCCACTTATAAATTATATTTTATCATTGAAAATCAATGTATTAATGACAACTGGGACTGTGACATCTTCTACTCTTGTGAAAAAATATTTTGGTAATAGGTTGATTCATCAATATGCTCCTTTGGATTTAGATTTTGCAGTTCGCCGTTTTATTAATCATTGGAAGCCTGATCTCGTCTTGATTTGTGAATCAGAAATTTGGCCTCTTCGTATTAAAGAACTTGCAAAAATGCATATTCCGCAGATTTTGGTTAATGCCCATATGTCTGAACGTTCTTTCAAAGCTTGGCAAAAACGACGCGTTCTTGCTAAACATATTTTTAAGGATATTGATTTGGCGATTGGACAAAACGAAAGAGATGTAGCTTATTACCATACACTTGGCGTAAAATCTGTTACGTTTTCTGGTAATCTCAAGGCTGATGTTTTTCTGGTTGAAAATCAAACATTGCTTGCACGTTATCGTAATGCTATCGGCAATCGCCCAGTTTGGGCAGCTGTTTCAACGCATGAAGGGGAAGAGGAGGTTGCTTTTGAGGTCCATAAGATTGTTAAAAATTATTTGCCAAATTTATTAACAATTATTGTGCCTCGTCATCCTGAACGTTCAGAAGATCTTATCAGAAAATGCGACAATAAGGGGTTACGTTTTATTCGTAGGAGTAGAGATGCTGTCCCAAACATGAATACCGATATTTTATGGGGAGATACAATTGGAGAAATGGGACTTTTTCTTCGCTTATCGAAAGTTTCTTTCGTTGGTAAGTCCTTATGTGGAAATGGTGGACACAATCCATTGGAATTGGCTTTACTTGGTTCCGCTATTTTGACAGGGCCCCATGTTTCAAATTTTCAAGAGATGTTCGAACAATTTTTAACGCATGATGCAGCATATATGGTTCAAGATACAAAACAGCTTGCTATTCAGGTGTATAAGCTTTTAACAAATGAAACATTGCGGCAAGAAATGGTTGATAAGGCTCATGAAGTGGCGACAGGTATGGCAGGTGCATTTGAGCGCACATTAAAGATTTTAGATCCATTTTTACAACCCCTTGTAATACAAACAGGTTTACGTCAGCGTCAGGGTAGATATGCATATTAGCGCCCCTCGTTTTTGGTGGAAAAATAAAAGCTTTTTGCGTTTTGTGTTAGCTCCAGTTTCATGGGGGTATGGTTATTTTTCAAGTCGTTTTATGACAAGACAGCCTCCCGTGATTGATCTGCCAATTTTGTGTATTGGAAATTTTACATGTGGCGGTACGGGTAAAACGCCGGTTGTTATTGCTTTTACAAAAGTGGCTAAAGAACTTGGTTTCGTACCTGGTATTGTATCTCGTGGTTATGGTGGATCAGTTAAAGGGGTACATCTTGTAAATGAAAAATATGATACTCCATATAGTGTTGGAGATGAGGCACTTTTACTTGCACGGCATGCTTTTGTAGCTGTATCACCTAATCGTTATGCAGCGGCACAACGGCTTAAACAAGAGGGATGTAATCTTATTTTAATGGATGACGGATTTCAAAGTCGCCGTCTTTATATGGATTATGCGTTACTCGTTGTTGATGCGATGCGCGGTTTTGGTAATGGAGCTGTCTTTCCAGCAGGACCTTTGCGCGTACCATTAAAAACGCAGTTTTCTTTTATGGATAGTGTTTTATTGATTGGTCACTCCGATGCGCCTGATAATGTCGCTTTTCTTGTTTCGCGTACTGGAAAGCCTTTATATCGTGCTCATCTTAAAGCCAGTGCCTCTGATGAGGTTTCAGGAAAATCATTTTTGGCATTTGCTGGTATTGGCAATCCAGATAAATTTTTTAAATCTATTAAAGAATTGTCTGGTCATGTGGTGCAAACTTACATATATCCAGATCACTATTTTTTCACAGATAAAAATTTAAAAAGCCTTATACAAAAGGCTAAAATGCACAAATTATGGCTAGCAACAACAGCTAAAGATTATACCCGTATACAGACAATTCACATGCAAAAAGATTTGAAAAATCTTATTATCTTTGATGTGAATGTCGATTTTGTTCAAAAAGACTTCTGTCGTATGGTCCTTGAAGAGGTCATGACCCGCTTTAGAAAACGTTCCCTTGAATTTTCTTGTCTAAAAGGCAAAAGCTAAATTTATAGCTTTCGAGGGGTTATTTTTCTTTTGTTTTTAACAATTGCTTGAGATATGGGTTGCACTCAAGTTCGCGCTGATAGGAGATTTCACAACTAGCATATGCTTCTTGGCGATGATGATTCCAATATTTTAAATCATCTATAGGGATTTTTTGTCCGCTAACAGCACAAATGGTATAGGTACCATATTCTATAATGTCATATCCATTATTAGAATAATGAATTTTTGCTTCGCGTTCACTATCGGAAAACATTATAATTCCTTTTTACTGATACAAGAGATTCAAGAAAAGTGCCATAAAATATATTATAAAGTCGAGAGTTAATTTAAAAATATTTTTCTTGTCAAAATGGTTAAGAGTTTATTTTCTGCCAAAAAGCCGTTCTATATCTGCCAATTTGAGTTCAATATAAGTAGGGCGTCCATGATTACATGTACTTGTGTTGGGTATTGCCTCCATTTGCCGTAACAGCGTATTCATTTCTTCGGGGCGTAAAAGGCGCCCTGATCGTATTGAACCGTGACAAGCCATAGTTGCTGCAACATAATCAAGCATTGCTTTTAAATTGTTTGTTGTATCATACTCAGAGGCCTCATCTGCGAGATCTTTAATAAGGGCTTGGACGTTGATCTCTCCTAACATGGAAGGTGTTTCACGCACAACAATTGCTCCTGGCCCAAATGATTCTATTCCTAATCCAAATTTTTGCAAAGCATCTTTATGCGTTAAAAGGCATGTTGCATCCTCTTCAGAGAGTTCTACAATTTCAGGAATAAGTAATAACTGTGAAGGAAGCGGTTTGGAATAAAGTGCATTTTTGAGTGCTTCATAAACCAATCGTTCGTGAGCTGCATGCTGATCGACAATGATCAAACTATCTTGTGTTTGGGCGATAATATAGTTTTTATGGATTTGTGCTCTGGCCGCTCCTAATGGATAAGATAACTCTTCTGATGAAGATGTAGTGCTTGGAATGTATGCATCCCCACTTGGTATATTTAAGCCCTCTATAATAGGAGTAGCATCTTCTTTTAAACAAAAAGAACTAGTAATATCCAATGGTTTGTGAACCATTGAAGCGGCGGCAAAATGATGAGGCTGTAGGCTATAAGAAGCGGACTGGTGTGTGTTCTTAAAATTGCCTAACGGTTGTTGTGCTAATGGTTTTTGTATTTGAAATGCAGCTAGCGTTGCTTCAGAACGGGTTGAAGTAGGACGAATACCAGATTGCTGCAATGCTTCACGAATAGCTCCAACGATCAAACCACGAATTAACCCTGGATCACGGAATCGTACATCAGCTTTGGTTGGATGTACATTAACATCTACCTCAGCAGGTGGGAGATCAATAAAAAGAATAGCGACAGGATAACGATCTCGTGTTATGACATCAGCATAAGCGCCTCGGATAGCGCTCCATAGCAATTTATCACGTACGGGACGCCCATTAACATAAGCAAATTGATGAAGGCTGTTATTTCGGTTGAAAGATGGCAAACAGGCAAAACCCGTTAAGCGCACTGCTTCGCGTTCAGCATTCAGCACGATGCTATTAGGCGCGAATTCTTTTCCCATAATTTGCGTAATGCGTTGTAACTGTCCTTGAATATTATTTTCTGTAGCAGACAGTTCCATAGATGTTCTGTCTAGTCCTGAAAGAGAAAAGCGGATATGTGGAAATGCGATAGCAATTCGCTTAATCATATCGCTAATAGCATTTGTTTCAGCCCGATCAGTTTTCATAAATTTTAATCGTGCCGGCGTGACAAAGAAAAGATCACGAACTTCAACAATTGTTCCAAGATTTGCAGCAGCTGGTTTGGGTCCTACAATTTTTCCTGCAGTAACGGAAATTTCAGCAGCGCTCTCAGCATTTTTTGTTCGTGAAATGAGTTTAAGTTTAGCAACAGAACCAATAGAGGGAAGGGCTTCTCCTCTAAACCCAAGGAAGCAGATATTGTGTACGTCATCGGTAATCTTTGAGGTACAATGGCGAGAAACTGCTAAAGTTAACTGATCTGCAGGAATTCCATAACCATTATCACTCACCTTTATAAAATTTTTTCCACCATTTGCTGTAATAATTTCAATGCGTGTTGCACCAGCATCAATAGCGTTTTCAACAAGTTCTTTGACAACATTTGCTGGGCGTTCAATAACTTCACCAGCGGCGATTTGATTAATAATATTTTCGCTAAGATGGCGTATAATCATAATAAATTCTAACAGGAATCTTAAGGCTTCTATAGAAAATTATGATAACATCATTTGCGCGACATTCAAGAATAAGAGAGTATGGAAGATATTATTTTTACAATACCTCCTATTTTTTTTAAAGAGAAGAAAAGAGTTATTCATCATTCGAAGTATTAACAAATCGGTTGGAAAAAACAGAAAAAATAGTTTTTATCACCTTAAAATAGCTTGCACCAATTTATCATCTAGGTCAAAAAAGAAACAATGTAAAAAGGGAAGGCAATATATATGGCGCGTATAAGCGGTATTTTAGCAGATAGTGATATACAAGCTTTGATTGAGAATAACTTTCTCAAGGCTCAGTGTCCATTTGATAGATCTCAAATACAACCAGCAAGCCTTGATCTTCGTTTAGGGGAGAAAGCTTATCGCATACGTGCTTCTTTTATGCCGGGCCCTGATACAAAAGTTTTGGATAAGCTTGAACGGTTAAAGTTGCATGAGTTTGATGTACGAGACGGAGCCGTTTTGGAAACGGGGTGTGTTTATATTGTTCCTCTTTTGGAAAGTTTAGCTTTACCAGAATTTTTATCTGCTGTTGCCAATCCCAAAAGTTCTACAGGTCGATTAGATATTTTCACACGTGTCATTACGGATAATGCTCAGGAGTTTGATAAAATTTGTGCTGGTTATCATGGTCCACTTTATTTGGAAATTAGTCCACGCACATTTCCAATTTTGGTGCATAAAGGCTCACATTTATCACAGCTTCGGTTTAGAAAAGGGCAAAGTTATTTAAATGAAATTGAGTTGCACATTTTGCAAAAGCAAGAAACACTGATATCGGAGGATTTTCCTAATATTAGCAGTGGGGGCATTGGTCTTTCCATTAATTTAAAGGGAGACGAAAACGGGCTTATAGGTTATCGTGGTAAACATCATACAAGTGTTATTGATATTGATAAACGTGCTGTTGCCCACGTTTTAGATTTTTGGGAACCTCTGTTTGATCATGGTCAAAGGGAGTTGGTTCTTGATCCTGATGAATTTTATATTTTAGTTTCACGAGAGGCTGTTCATGTACCTCCGCTTTATGCCGCAGAAATGACTCCTTTTGATCCTCTAGTTGGTGAGTTTAGGGTGCATTATGCAGGCTTTTTTGATCCAGGATTTGGGCATATGGAAGCGGGTGGAAAAGGAGCAAGAGCGGTTTTAGAAGTGCGGAGCCATGAAGTTCCTTTTATCTTAGAGCATGGTCAAATGATTGGCCGTTTGATCTATGAGCATATGCTTAATCAACCATCAGCCCTTTATGGATATGATGTTGGATCACATTATCAAGCACAGGGGTTAAAGTTGTCCAAGCATTTTAAATGAGTTGGAAACTATGATTGTTGATAACATGTATGCAGAAAGTGTATTTTGGATAAAAAAATTTTGTTTTTCGCAAAACCGGTGCCATTCATTCTATTTTTAGTTTTCAAAGTTATCGCATTCCTTGTATTTGAGAGGATATGAGAGGTATTTTTACTTCTTTTTTCAAGAGGTTGTATCTACACGAACTCCGTTTATGGATGTGCAAAAAATAGTTTTGATTATTTCATCATGAAAAAATCTAACATGAAAGAATTTTACTATATTCAATATGTTATTTATATTTATTATAAATTATAAATCAATAAGTTACTAATATCCAATATAACATTAGTGTCTTCGCTTTTCAAATTAAATATGCAAGATTGGACGCTGCTATTGACTCCATTTTTCTAGAGCTTAAATAACCGGTGTATTTTATTTCGTATAAAACTTATCCTTAAGAGCCAATAAATAAGTTTTTCACTACAGTTTAGTAACATTTTTTAATAAACATTGTTCTAATTTTAGTAACTCATTTATAGCCTCAAGATATAATATTGCTAGGAAATTATTCAATTAAATATGGAGAGATTCTATTAGTATGAAAATTAAAAGTTTTTTTATGCTTTATTTGAATTAGGCACTGTATATTTTTATAAACTTTCATGAATAAATAACAGGTCTTAGTTTTGAATATTGATATAAGAAGATTTCTGGGTGTATGAGACAACTTTATTTCCAGTGTTAATAAAGGATTTTTTCATCTTTTGGAGGAGATTATGGTTTATACTTAATGGCTATTAATGTAAGGACCTTAGGAGGGAGAAACGATTTTAAATTATAACTAATTAAGCTGCGAAGCAATCACTTTCGAAGAGGTATTCGTTTAAAGAGAGTATAACATTTAATTGCACATGAACAATAGATAAGTGGATATTTATTAATGATACCCCATACTGTGATATTTTAAATTTGGACAAGAAAAATAAAGACATTGTTTTATCAATTAGTTTTTTAGAAAGTTGCAATCTCTGTTGTTTCTATCTATTCAATAGAGCGTTTTGGGAGAATATCGAATAGGTAGATACACGGATTCGCTTTTATGCGTTTTAGGATATCTTCTCTTTTTTTAGGAACAATGGTGCCATCAATGATTATTTCTTCAACACTTGATTATCGTAAGGCAGCAAAGCGTCGTCTTCCTCCCTTTCTTTTTCACTATATTGATGGTGGAGCTTATGCTGAAGAAACGATGCAACGTAATTGTACAGATCTTCAAGAACTTGCACTGCGTCAAAGGATTCTAAGGCAAATTGGTGAAGTTGATCTTTCAATCAAGCTTTTTGATCAGACATTTGATTTACCGATTGCACTTGCACCTGTTGGGCTAACGGGCATGTATACACGTCGTGGAGAGGTAAAAGCAGCGCGTGCTGCAGCGGCAAAAGGGATTCCTTTTACTCTATCCTCTGTTTCAGTTTGTTCCATTGCGGAAGTGCAAGAAGCGGTTGGAGGAGCATTTTGGTTTCAACTTTATGTTCTCAAAGATCGCGGTTTCATGCGTGATGCACTAGAACGGGCTTGGTTAGCTGGTGTACGCACGTTGGTTTTTACAGTTGATATGCCAGTTCCTGGTGCACGTTATCGTGATGCGCATTCGGGGATGTCTGGTCCTTATGCTGGATTACGTCGTTTTTTACAAGCTTTTACTCATCCATATTGGGCTTGGAACGTTGGTGTTATGGGGCGCCCCCATGATCTTGGAAATGTTTCCACTTATCTCAAAAAGAAAATTGCATTGGATGATTACGTTGGCTGGCTTGGTGCAAACTTTGATCCATCAATTGGTTGGCATGATCTACAATGGATTCGCGATTTTTGGAAAGGAAAAATGATTTTGAAAGGTATTCTTGATCCAGAAGATGCACGAGAAGCAGTAAAATTTGGTGCGGATGGTATTGTTGTTTCCAATCACGGCGGACGTCAGCTTGATGGTGTATTATCAACAACACGAGCGTTGCCTGCAATTGCGGATGCTGTAAAGGATCATTTGACTATTTTAGCGGACTCAGGTGTTCGTTCTGGTCTTGATGTTGTACGCATGATAGCACAAGGTGCGGATGCTGTTATGATTGGTCGTGCTTTTGTTTATGCGCTTGCAGCAGCAGGGGAAAAAGGTGTTATGCATCTCCTTGATCTTTTTGCCAATGAAATGCGGATAGCTATGACACTGACCGGTACTCAGACAATCAGAGATATTACACGCAAGAACTTAGTAAATATAGATGTTTTTGAGCAATGAAAGCAATATGTGATACTACTTTTAGAAAAAGAAAGTCTTTTTATAGAGGAACATAATTATATATATTTACAAATATGTTGACAGTTAAATTTAAATAGAAAATATCAAAAAGCTCCTCTATAAAATCACAGAAAATACTCAATAAATACAATAATTTTAAAGAAAAAATCTTAATAATAATAAACACAAAAAAAATACTAATAACATTGCATACATCTTTTATTTACTTTATTAAAAGTTCATTATCATGGATAAAAAGGAACAAGCGCTGATATTAAAGGCAAAACAACTGTTGATATAGAAAAAATAGATATAAATAATGCTGTGATCATTTTTCTCTCCTATGTATAAAAAACATTAAAATATAACATATTAATTACCTCTTCTTCACATTAGCATAAAATGTAAATTTATAAACTTCATTTAGTTTTAAATTAATATAAAATAATATTAATTATGATATATAAATAAAATCATTAAAAATGTCAATATGTATTTATTACAATCTATAATTATAATAAAAAATGGATCATAGTAAATAATATTTCTATAATCTATATATTATTTATATTAAGTTTATTGAATAATATATTATATGGATACGATGTTGTTTTTTATGCAGTTAAGTTTTTAAACAATGAAAAAATACCCATACTATCTTTAAAAAAGCTCTTTTACTGAGAGCAAGACTGTGTGAATTAATGTGTTTTTCTTTCTTATTTTCTTGTATCTTCAATGATTATTATGTTTTTGAACTGGCAGGTATGTTAAAGCAGTTGAATATTTTTTGTATAGTATGTCATTGCTAACACTATTTATGCTTTCTCGATTGATGTCATAATTTATTAACATATCCAGTTTGTTTTTATTACAGATGGGGTCGTTGGGTCTTTCTAATGATACAAATTGGCATAGAATGTTTTGTTCTATAAGCGATTTAATAATTGCATCTTCAAGCTTCTCCTTTGATATTATGCTCTTCACGGACAACAACAGATTGGTGAGATTGGCATAACTCTAGCACAGATACATTATCTCAAAGTTGAATTGTTGGCACACTTGTAAGGGGTGGATAACTTCATGTTTTTTGTAGCTCTTCAGCAACATAAAGACAAATCTGAACAGTTTCTTCAGTAGTAAGTAAGATAACATCTTTTCCCTTTTTAAACAGAAGTTTTGCTGATATCAATTTTTGAAGCATTTTTATGAATATTCATAACAGTGCGCTTTTTCTAAACCTATATAAACGGGTACAGGATTATTCAGAGTAGAAAGAATTACAGTTTCTATTTGATCGAATTACTCTCATACGTAATTGGATAATATGTACTTTATCGCTGAATAAAAAAGAAAAGTTTTTCTTTCTTTAAATAGAGGATGGGTTGGCATTTAGCCAATAGAGATAGTTTGCGAGCAATTTGTTCTATGCAAGACAACTTAACATTGCCGTTACTTTTTATCACTTGAAGCTGTGAAAAGAAGGCTAAGATAGATGAAAGAATGTAAAAAATGATGGATACATTTTAGGATAAAAAATTATAGTTCTGTTAATTCCACACCAATTGCTGCCGATATTGGTGACGAGAGAAATTTGACCAAAAAAATTATCAAAATTATTGAGGACATTCTTCATAGCATATAGACTAAACCTTTTTGTTAATATGGGGGATTTTCTTTGAGCAGAAATTGATTCTATCCCCTGAAATCAGCAATAATCTCTCAGGTTATGTCGTAAACTTTTTAGGGATGTTACAACGCCACTATCGTCCTTTTATGAAAAATGTTAGCATTTCAGATGAGCAGTTGTGAGGAATTTCAACGTTTATACAGCAAGATCCAGAAACTCTCACGGATTTAGAACAGGCTTCAAGATTTTTGTATTTACAGCGATTAAGTTTTAGAGGGAATGTAAATCGTACGATGAGAGTAGAAAACCATCGTAGCGCGCGGGGGGCTTAAACCCTTCCAATTTGAATGCGTGCTAAAACTTATTTTCCACTGTTTAGCAGGTGTTAGCATTGAACATTTAGACTAGTCTGATTTTATTGTGCGTTATGATCGCCTAAAAATCTTGTTTTATCTTTCACCACTTTAATTGTGGTTTTGAGAGTGATTAAAGAAAGGATTTTTATAAGCGGGAGGATTATCAGCCGATGTCTAAGCTGCTTGCATAATAAGAGGGAGTTTTTTGTCTTTAAACAATATGCTAGAAATTCAAAAAACTTTAGTTAACTTTATAAAAGAGGTTACACCATCTTATACAGACTGCTCTGCAAATAACACAATTGCTGGTAAGGAATGGGGCATCACCAATTTTGATTTCTAAAAAAGAAACAATACGTATTAAATAGTCTTTAACTTTGCAGACTTTTTGAGAATCCTTTCAGAATCTTTTGAAAAAAGTGAACTGATAGAAGATATTTTTATCAAAATATAAAAACTTTTCTAGCAAGTTAGGAATAAATCTAAAAATATATATTAAATATAAAAACAGTACGATATGTAGGCAATCTGGGCTTTAGAAACAAGAATCAAAGCGTATAAAGATGCATAGAAGTGAGATTGAGACATATCATTTTTATGATTCAATAAAAAATAAAAATTAAAGAAAAAATTTTATATCAAAAATTTAAGGTGGTTTAAAAGGTGGACGGGCAATGCATGGAAGGATGAGCGAGAAGGTGAATTAGGGGAGAGCGATTTATAGATTATCAGTATCTTTGTAAAAGTATCTTCTCAAGATAAATATTGTGATGAAATAGATTGTAGTTGAATGTTCGAAAAGATAATACGCACTCTTAACTTTTCCGTTATACACATCACAATAAAAGCCGTGAAAAGCACGGTCTTATTACAAACTTTCTCTATATTACAGTAATATTTTAAAAGAAGGATTTTATTTCAGGAAAAAATTATCTTAAAATAGTAAAGCAATATTCTTCAAGAAATTGCTAGGCGACTTTTGAAAGTAAAAAAGCTAAGTTAAAAAATAAAAGCAAAAATGGTTGTTGGTTTTCTCAACTGGAGTTGCATGTCATTTCCCACATAGGGAATTTACCTATAGAAAAATTAACAGCCAAGATCATTCACAATATTTTCCCGCCACTTTAGCATGAAAAAGCAGATACAGTGCGAAAGTATTTGCCTTATCGTCAACATCATTATTATAATTAGGAAGCTGAAACAACATCATTTACAAATCACATAAAAGCCTTACCATTATTCATTATATAGCTCCGTAGATTGCTTTTCTTCAAGCATGTCAACCCCTAGATGTTATTTTTGTTGAAAACAGAACCTTTGTGTATGATCAGTTCTTTGAACGACGATAGTAGTGCAATCCATAAAATTTTTTCTCATCTTCTTTTGATAGGATAACAAAGATGCCCTTAGAATACATCAATAGACTCAATCATTTTACACAAACATAATCTGTTGAATCCTTTAGTTTCAATTCAGACATCTCAGTCACTCTAATTAAATCTAATCGACCACCAGAGTGTTTTAATCCTTTAAGTGCTTTTACTTTTAATCTGAATGTATCCACCTCTTTCAAATCTTTTCATTGATTGATGTTTCAGAGGAATTATATTTTTATCACTTTATTTTCCGTTTATCTCTCCAACCACATAAACGTTCACCTTGTTCGTTATGTTTTAAAATATCTCTCGCCAAATTTGGACTAATGACATTGATATCTTGTCGATTCAAATAAATTGGCAGCCATCCAATACAAGAAGTTCGTTCATTCGTCGCGCAACCAGCTAGAAAGCTTAGTGCGCACATCAGCATCACTTTTCTTATTAATTTCATTTTCTACCTCAAGCCGTGTTGTCGCTATCTTGAAATCTTCTTTTGTTTGCTTTTGCTTCTCAACTTTTTTCCCAAGAAAAAAGGCTTTGACTAAAGCTATAAGAAAAGCTGCTATGAGCGCTGACGTCATTGTCAGATATTTTTTTATCCATAAAATCATAGGCGGTGTTCCTGAAAACGTTTAGCAATGTATATCATAGCCGTACAAGCAGCTAAAACCATAATGCCTGCTAGAACCCATTGAACAGGACCATTTCCTGCAAAAAGACCTCCAAGCCCTGAAAAAGAACCTATGATTGGTGCAAGAGCTTCTACTTTGCAAATACCTGTTACGCCTTCTGGTTCTACTACATGATAATTGGGGGCAACATGAGCTCCTTTTGCCCACAATCCTGCTTCGGTTGCTCGGCGATTGACAAGACCTTGGATACGTTTTCCTCCTACTCTTGTCCATTTTTGCAATTCGGTTGGTATCGCTTCATATTCACCTTTATTAAGCTTTTTTAAAAGTGTAGAATTGCGAAATGCAGTGATTCCTACATTATAGCAAAATGATACTAATGCCGCGAATTGTTCATCGTTTAAAGGAACGGTAACGGCTTTTTCAACAACAGCTTCATACTCCCTCAAGTCCTGACAAAGGATTTTTTCAGCTTCTTTTTCCGTAATTTGCATGTCTTTGTGGACGCTTGGGGCACCAGCAGCACTTGTATGCCCATAACCAATTGTCCAGACACCACCAGAATCTTCATAAGCTGATAAACGTAAGCCTTCCAATTTCTTAATCAATACAAGCCCTTCTTTTGATATTTTTCGCATTATTTTTACCTATAAAAAACTACACAAAGCAGGATATGAATTAAAAACTTACATCTACTCATTTTTAAGAACAGAACAGCGAAAGGGCATAATAAATTCAAAACATCCATAGTGGATTATTTTAAGATCCATATCATTTTTTTGAATAAAGATTATGCTAAATACTATTCATTTTGCAGCAATTGATCTCCATCTAAAGACAATAACTTTATAATAATTCCATTTATAATCAGATAGATTTCACTCATAAACTCTTACAGTTGATCTAGAATGATTTAGAAGAACTTTACTTGAAAAAACTTCAATAATTCCGATGACAAAAAGCACTTTTAACAAAAAATAAGAGACATAATAATTAATGAAATAATTAGGTGTTGATTTTTAAGTAATTTCAAAATTCATAAATTGCACCACAGAATTTTTTTATAAAAAAACATTATAATAACATTATACATCTAAAATTTATCTTAGAATCAATAAATCATATACATAACGTGTTATACATATTTAATAAAAAAATCTATAGTTAATTTAATTATTCTTTGTTTTTTCTCCTAATTGCTTAATTTCATTAAAAAATACCTTTATGAAGGATTTCAAATAAACTGTTACATAAAAACATAATGGATATTTTCCCTCTCTTGCAGTCTGTTTCCAACTGAAACAATATATTAGTGGAGCATATTCAATATATAGACCAATGATATTTGATAGTTTTTTTAAGAATATTGTACTGTTGTAGTTTGACACTAGGTTTTGTACTAAGTGGGAAAAGGTGGGATTAGGTAGGAATACGTGATAATTTGTTGTTTTTATGTATAAAATTTAGCATTAAA